>NZ_JBOY01000024.1:0-15541 GCF_000647775.1 Pseudomonas sp. RL
TCGATGCCGGCGGTGCTGGCGGCGATCTGCCGGCGGGTCGACTCCAGATCGGCGCGGGCCCGCGCCACGGCAATCCGGTACTGCTCCGCATCGATCTCGAAGAGCAGGTCGCCGGCCTCGACCATCTGGTTGTTGCGCACCGGCACGCGCACCACCCGCCCGGCCACCTCCGCGGCCACCGGCACGACGAAGGCCTGCACGCGGGCCTGCTGGGTATAGGGCGTGAAGCGGTCGGCCAGCAGGTACCAGACCAGGCTGATGACGATCAGCCAGAGCACCCGGCGAATGCCCCTGTCCACCGGCGCGCTGGGCGTGCTTTCCGGTTCCGCCGCCGGCGCGGTGGGCTGATCGTTCATCGGGGCGCTCCTGTGCCGGGCTCGTCCAGTAGATCGCCCCAGTCGGTGCGTTGTTGCATCTGCTCGCGGGTGGCCGCGTCGATCCAGGGTTGTGTGCCGGACCAGCCGCCACCGAGGGCCTTGTAGAGGGCAATCAGGTTGCTGACCGCGCTGTAGCGGGTCAGCAGGTAGGTGTCCTGCTGTACCAGCAGGGCCCGCTGGGCGTCCAGCACGCGCTGGAAATCGGCCAGGCCTTCGCGGTACTGGGCGTTGGCCAGGCTCAGCGAGCGTTCGGCCGATTGCGCCGCCTCGCCGAGAATGCGCTCGCGCTGCAGGGCCTTGCTCAGGCCGCGGGCGGCGTCGTCGGCCTCGCGCGCGGCCTGGCGGACGCGCTCGCGGTAGGATTCGATCAGTTGCTGCAGGCGGGCGTCCTGCACGCGCACGTTGTGGCGGGTGCGGGCAAAATCCAGGTTCCAGCGCAGGCTCGGGCCGCCGACCCGCTCCAGTGTATCGGGCGCGCCGCTCAGCGAGCTGGTCGACCAGACGATGCTGCCCAGCAGGCTCAGCGAGGGGTAGAGATCCGCCTGGGCCACTCCGATCAGCGCCGACTGGGCGGCGACATTCAGTTCCGCCGCGCGGATGTCCGGCCGGCGGCGCAGCAGATTGGCCGGCACGTCGTCCAGCACCGCCTGATCGACCAGCGGAATCAGCCCCGCGCGCTCGGCCAGTTCCGCCAGCGGGCCAGGCGGCCGACCCACCAGCACGGCCAGGGCATTGCGCGTGCTCAGAGCCTGATCCTCCAGCTCGGGGATGCTGCTCAGCGTGGCCAGGTACTGCGTCTTGGCCTGCTGCAGGTCGAGTTCGTCACTCTGCCCGCTGGCAAACAGCTTTTCGGTGATTTCGAAGCTGCGCCTCTGCAGCGCGGCATTTTCCGTAGCCACGCGCAGGCGGGCCTCGGTGGTGCGCATCAGGTAATAGGTGTCCACAACCTGCGCCCGCAACAGCACGCGCACGTCCTCGAAATTGGCCTGGGCGGCGAAGTAGCTGGCGTCGGCCGACTCGATGGCGCGGCTGAAGCGGCCCCAGAAATCCAGTTCCCAGCCGATGTCCACCCCCAGGCTGTGCTGCCAGAACTGGCTGTCCTGCGGGTTGCGTCCCCCGGACTGGCGTTGATCCACATACAGGCTGTCAGCGCTGGCCTGCAGAGCCTGTGGATAACGTCCCCGGCTGGCGATGCCCAGTTGCGCGCGCGCCTCCATGACCCGCAGGCCGGCGATGCGCAGGCTGCCGTTGTGGATATCGGCTTCGGCGATCAGGCGGTCGAGCAGCGGATCGCCGAACACCTGCCACCAGGCGGACACATCCGGTTCCGGCCGCTGCTGGCTGGCCATGTCGATGGCCGGGCTGTTCCAGTGATCGAGCCAGGCTTCGCCCGGCGGCTGGAAGTCCGGCCCCACCCGTATGCAGCCGCCCAGGGCAAGGGCGCCGAGCAGCAGCGACGGATAGCGCGCCATCGCGGCGGCGCTTCAGTGTCCGGGCCCGCCGGGCGCCGGTTGATCCCTGACCCATTGCCAGAACAACTGGTAACCCACGGCCAGCACCACCGGCCCGATGAACAGGCCGATCACTCCGTTGGTGACCATCCCGCCCAGGGCGCCGATCAGCACCACCGGCATGGGCACGTTGACGCCCCGGCCGAGGAGCAGCGGCTTGAGCACGTTGTCGGCCAGGCCGGCGATGAACAGGTAGACGGCGAACACCAGCGGCACGGTGCCAAAGCCCTCCGTGCTGAACACATAGACGATGACCGGGACGGTGATCAGCGTGGCGGGCAACTGCATGATGCCCAGCAGCAGGACCGCCAGGGCCAGCAGGCCGGCGCCGGGGACGCCCTTGATCACCAGGGCGACGCCGATCAGCAGCATCTGGATGAAGGCGATGCCCACCACGCCCATCGCCACGGCACGAATGGTCGAGGTGCATAGCCGGGCGATCTGCGGACCTTTCTCCGGCCCGGAAATGCGCGAGGCGATGTCTATCGCGCTGCGGTTACCCAGCTCGCCATACGCCATGAAGATGCCGGCGATGATCAGCGCGACGATGAAGATCAGCAGGCCGATCCCGAGGCCGGCGAGCGAGCCGAAGGCGACCAGGAGGGCGGCCTTGATCTGTGGCGCGAAGCGCTGCATGGCCCCGCTGAAGTCGATGGACGCCTGCAGCCAGGCGTCGTACAGCGGCTGGCCGATCAGCGGCCAGTTGGCCACCGACGCTGCGGGGGGGCGGACGCGGAAATCGCTGGAGCGAATGAGGTCCAGGGACTTCTCCACGGATTCCGCCAGGGAAGTGCCCAGCAGGATGAGGGGCACCAGCAACACCACCACGGCGACCAGCACCAGCAGCGTGGCGGACCCGCCGTCATGGCCGCCCAGGCGTTCGCGCAGCCAGCGATGCAGCGGATACAGGGTCACCGCCAGGATCAGCGACCAGAGCATGAGGTTGAGAAAGGGGCGAAAGATCTGAAAGCAGAACAACACCAGCACCACGATCAGACCGGCGCGGATCAGCACATCGAGCAGGTCGCGAGCCTGGTCGGAATAGGCGAAGGGCGGCATGGAGAACTCCTTGCCGCGCGCGGCGCCGCGGCGAGATGGTCAACCCATCGATAGACAGCGCTCCACGGCAGAGTGCGCTGGCGGGCCCTGGCTGAGTGTATGCATCGCCGGCTATCGGAAACCCGGGCGTGTCGGGCACTTCGGCGCGAATCCCCGTGTCGGAACTCACACAGCTTCCTGATACCGCACTGATGGTAGGGTTATTCCCGGCGCGGGCATCGTCGCCAAGGATGTCGCCGTAGTGGTGCTCCCCCTTTCCTGGGAGATCGTCACATGATTGGGCGCACCAGTTTCCAGCAGCGCAAGCGGGTCCTGCTGGTCGATGACGACCTGGGCCACCCGAGCAGGGCCCGCGGTCGGGTACTGCAGGACCTGATCAGCGAATTCAACTCCCGCAACACCGACGTGGTCGGCGCCGCCTCCTACGAGGACGGCATGGCCGCGGTGGTGTCCGACGCCGCCCTGCACTGCATCTGCGTGGACTGGACGCTGGGCCGCAACGATCAGCGCAGCCATGCCCAGGCGCTGGAACTCCTGCATGCCATTCGCCAGCGTCACGAACGGGTGCCGGTATTCCTGATGGCCGACCGCGACGCCAAGCGCAGCATCACGGTGGAGGCCATGGGGCTGGCCGACGAATTCCTCTGGATGCTGGAAGACACCGCCCCCTTCGTGGCCGGGCGGGTGCTCGCTGCGATCGAGCGCTATCTGGAGCGTCTGCTGCCGCCGTTCACCGATGCCCTGATCCGCTACACCCTCAAGGACGAACACTCCTGGGCGGCGCCCGGTCACCAGGGCGGGATCGCCTTCACCAAGTCGCCGGTCGGCCGGGTGTTCTTCGATTTCTTCGGCGAAAACCTGTTCCGCGCCGACAGTGGCATCGAGCGTGGCAACCTCGGCTCGGTGCTCGACCACAGCGGCCCGGTCGGCGCCTCCGAGGCCTTTGCGGCGCGCATCTTCGGCGCCCATGCCAGCTATGCGGTGCTCAACGGCACCTCGGGCTCGAACCGGGCGATCTTCATGGCCTGCGTGGGCGAGAACCAGATAGCCCTGTGCGACCGCAACTGCCACAAGTCCATCGAGCAGGGCCTGGTGCTGTGCGGCGGCGTGCCGGTGTACATGACGCCGACCCGCAACCGGTTCGGCATCATCGGCCCGCTGTTGCCGGAGCAGTTCGATCCACAGCGGATCGCCGACGCCATCGACCATCATCCCCTGCGCGGCCAGATGCGGGGCGACAAGCCGGTCTACGCGGTGCTGACCAACTGCACCTACGACGGCATGTGCCTGGACGCCGAACGCGCCGAGGCGCTGCTGGGGCAGAGCAGCGACCGCATCCACTTCGACGAGGCCTGGTACGGCTATGCGCGGTTCAATCCGCTGTACCGCGGGCGCTTCGCCATGCGCGGCGATCCGCTCGAGCATGCCGCCAACGCGCCGACGGTGTTCGCCACCCACTCCACCCACAAGCTGCTGGCGGCGCTGTCGCAGTCCTCGTTCATCCACGTCCGCAACGGTCGCAACCCGATCGAGCACAGCCGCTTCAACGAATCCTTCGTGATCCAGGCCAGCACCTCGCCGCTCTATGCGATGTTCGCCTCCAATGAAATCGGCGCGGCCATGATGGATGGCCGAGGCGGCTACACGCTGACGCAGGATGTGATTCGCGAGGCGGTGGATTTCCGCCAGGCCCTGGCGCGCGTCCATCGCGAGTTCGCCAGCCGCGGCGACTGGTTCTTCCAGCCCTGGAACGCCCCGCAGGTGCGGGACCGCAGCGGCACGCTGGTCGACTTCGCCGATGCCGACAGCGAGTGGCTGGCCAGCGAGCCTTCCTGCTGGACGCTGGAGCCGGGCGCCGAGTGGCATGGCTTCGCCGGCCTGGCGCCGGACTGGTGCCTGCTCGACCCCATCAAGGTCGGCATCCTGGTGCCGGGCATGGGCAATGACGGCGAGTTGCAGGCTGACGGCGTACCCGCGCCGATTCTCGGTGCGTTCCTGTACCGGCAGAACATCGTGCCGTCGCGCATCACCGACTTCATGGTGCTGTGCCTGTTCAGCATCGGGGTGACCAAGGGCAAGTGGGCCACGCTGATCAACGTGATGCTGGCCTTCAAGCGCCATCACGACGAGAACCAGCCCCTGGAGCGCGTGCTGCCCGATCTGGTGGCACAGCACGCTGCGCGTTACGGCGGCATGGGGCTGCGCGATCTGAGCCGGGAGATGTTCGAGTACATGCGCTCCAGCCGCATGGATGCACTGCAGGCGCAGGCCTTCGGCCAGTTGCCGCGCATCGAAATGACGCCGCGCGCCGCCTTTCAGGCCCTGCAGGCCGGCGACGCCGAACTGCTGCCGCTGAACCAGGCGGCCAACCGGGTCACCGGCGTCGGCGTGATGCCCTATCCGCCGGGCATCCCCATCGTCATGCCCGGCGAGAACATGGGCGCGCTGGACGGCCCGTGGCTGCGCTACATCCAGGCCCTGCAGGACTGGGGCAACCGCTTCCCGGGCTTCGAGAAGGAGGTGTCGGGAGCGGTGCACAGGGACGGCGATTACCACTTCTGGTGTCTCAAGTAACCCGAACCTTGCCCTCCCGTGGAGGCCTCCGCCATGAGTCGCTCGCAAACGCCGTTGCCCCCCGCCCTGGCCCGGCGCTATCCGGTGCTGATCGTGGCCAGCGCACGCGGCCATGAGGAGGATGTGATCCTGCACAGCGCCGAGGGCGTCATGCGCGCGCTGGAGGAGCATGATCTGGCAGTGGAGCTGGCCGGTTCCCTGGACGATGCGCAGATCGCCCTCCTGTCCAATCCCGCCTATTGCTGCGTGATCCTGGGCTGGGGCCTGTGCGAGCAGGATTTGCACAAGGCGCAGCAGGTGGTGCGCCTGATTCGCCGGCGCACCGCCCAGCTGCCCCTGCTGCTGGGCATGACCCAGGCCCACCACCACCGCGTGCCGTTGGCATTCGTCGAGCAGATGGACGGTTTCATCTGGCTGCCGGAAGACAGTCCCGCGTTCATCGCCGGGCGCATCGCCGCGGCGGCCCGGCGCTACCTGGACAGCATCCTGCCGCCGTTCTTCGGCGCCCTGGTCAACTTCGCCGATACCTGCGAATACTCCTGGCACACCCCGGGCCATACCGGCGGCACCGCCTTCATGAAGACCGCGGTGGGGCGCAGCTTCCTCGATTTCTACGGCGAGCAGATGCTGCGCTCGGACCTCAGCGTGTCGGTGGGCGAGCTGGGTTCGCTGAACGATCACTCGGGGCCGATGGCCGAGGCGGAGCGCTATGCCGCCAGGGTGTTTGGCGCCGACTACACCTTCTTCTCGGTGGGCGGCAGCTCGGCCAGCAACCAGATCATCCTGCACGCCTCGGTGACCGACGGCGATGCCGTGCTGGTCGACCGCAATTGCCACAAGTCGCTGAACTACGCGCTGAACATGTCCGGCGCCGTGCCGCTGTACCTGCGCCCGCGGCGCAATGCGCGCGGCCTGATCGGCCCGGTGCCGCAAAGCGAGCTGAGCCCCGAGGCGGTGGCGCAGAAACTGGCCGAAAGCCCGCTGGCGCGCGACAAGCAGGCACGCCCGGTGCTGGCGGTGCTGACCAACTCGACCTACGACGGCCTCTGCTACAACGTGCAGACCACCACCCGCGAGCTGAGCAGGACGGTCGATCGCATCCACTACGACGAGGCCTGGTACGCCTACGCGCGCTTCAACGCCCTGTATGAGGGGCGCTACGGCATGCACCGCGGCGAACGGCATGCCGACGACGCCACGGTGACCGTCACCCACTCCACCCACAAGCTGCTCGCCGCGCTGTCGCAGGCGTCGATGATCCACATCCGCTCGGGCAAGGTGCCGGTCACGCCGGCGCTGTTCAACGAAGCCTTCATGATGCACACCTCCACCTCGCCGCAGTACAGCATCATCGCCTCCACCGATGTGTCGGCGAAGATGATGGACGACGCCGGCGAATACCTCACCGACGAGTCCATCGGCGAGGCCATCGCCTTCCGCCAGGCGATGGTGCGGCTGGACCGCGAGATGCGCGAACGCGACGGGCAGGACTGGTGGTTCGGGGTCTGGCAGCCCGACGAGGTGGACGGCGTGCCGTTTGCCGACGTCGACCCGCAGGCCCTGCGCCACGGCGACGCCTGGGTGCTCAAGCCCGGCGCCCGGTGGCATGGCTTCGGCGACCTCGGCGCGGACTACTGCATGCTCGACCCGATCAAGGTCACCGTGCTGACGCCCGGGCAGAGCCTGGAGGGCGACATGCAGGACAGCGGCATCCCGGCGCCGCTGGTGTCCTCCTTCCTGTCCAGTCGCGGCATCGTGGTGGAGAAGACCGAGCCGTACTCCATCCTGGTGCTGTTCAGCGTCGGCGTGACGCGCGGCAAATGGGGTTCGCTGGTGGCCGGCCTGATGGAGTTCAAGCGCCATTACGACGCCAACGCGCCGCTGGAACAGGTGATGCCCGACCTGCTGGCCAGCTATCCCGAGCGCTATGCGGGCATGGGCCTGCGTGATCTGGCCGGGGCGATGCACCAGGACATGCTGGATTCACGCCTGCTGCACAACATGGATGCGGCGTTCAGCCTGCTGCCCGACCCGGTGTCCTCGCCACGCGACACCTACGCCCGCCTGGTCAGGGGAGAGATCGAGCAGATCGCCGTGCGGGACATGCTCGACCGTACCGTGGCGGTGCAGATCGTGCCGTATCCGCCGGGCATTCCGCTGATGATGCCGGGCGAAAAGGCCGGCGCCGACAAGCGCGCCATCATCGACTACCTGCTGGCCATGGAGCTGTTCGACAGCCATTTCCCGGGCTTCGGGCATGACAACCATGGCGTCGAGGTGGAGCACGGCGCTCAGGGAGAGCTGACTTACAGGGTCTACGTCGTCAAACAGTAACGCCCGGCTTCCGCCCGGGCGCGCAGGCCCGGACACGGGCCGCCGCCGCGGAGAGTGCGAGGAGTTCTGCAATGGCTGAGTCAAGCAAGAAGATGGGCCTGGTGGGCCTCACCACCCTGGTGGCGGTCAACATGATGGGCTCGGGCATCATCATGCTGCCCTCGAACATGGCGCAGCTGGGGGCCGTCTCGCTGCTGTCGTGGATCGTCACGGCGATTGGCTCGATGGCCATCGCCTACTGCTTCGCCCAGTGCGGCCTGCTCTGCAACCGCTCGGGTGGCATGTCCGCCTACAGCGAGGAGGCGCACGGCAAGTCGGCGTTCTTCCTGTGCTCCTTCCTCTATTTCCTGTCGCTGGCCATCGGCAACGTGGCGATCGGCATCTCCGCGGTCGGTTACCTGTCGTCGTTCGTGCCCTGGCTGAGCAGCGGCGCCATTCCCCTGTTCATCGGCACGGTTGGCCTGCTGTGGATCACCACGGTGGCCAACTTCGGCGGGCCGAACATCACCGGCAAGATCGGCACGGTCACCGTCTGGGGCGTGATCATTCCGGTGGCCGGCCTCAGCCTGATCGGCTGGTTCTGGTTCAAGCCGGAGGTGTTCGCCGCCGCCTGGAACCCGAACAACATCGCCGTCAGCGATGCCATCACGCAGAGCATTCCGCTGACCCTGTGGGCGTTCCTCGGCATGGAGTCGGCCGCGCAGAGCTCCGACGCGGTGGAAGATCCCAAGCGCAACGTGCCGCTGGCCTGCCTGTTCGGCACCCTGGGCGCGGCGGTGGTGTACGTGCTGTCGACCACGGTGATCCAGGGCATCGTGCCGAACGCCGAGCTGGCCAATTCCTCGGCGCCGTTCGCCTACGTGTATGCGCAGATGTTCAACCCGCTGGTGGGCAACGTCATCATGGCGCTGGCCGTGATGGCCTGTATCGGCTCGCTGCTGGGCTGGCAGTTCACCCTGGCGCAGACGGCCAAGATGACCGCCGACCAGGGGATGTTCCCCAAGCTGTTTTCCAAGGTGACGGCGGCCAACGCGCCGATCATCGGCATGGTCGTGTGCGGCATCCTCCAGACCCTGCTGGCCCTGTCGACCATCTCGCCCAACGCCAGCGAGCAGTTCGGCAAGCTGGTCAGCCTGGCGGCGGTGACCAACCTGATTCCCTACGTGACCGCACTCACCAGCCTGCTGGTGATGATGTACAAGGCTGACGTGGGCCCGTCGGTGTTCAGTCGCAATGTGATGGTGCTGCTGATTGCGATGGCCTATTCGTTCTACGCGATCTACGCCTCCGGCAAGGATGCGGTGTTCGGCGCCACCCTCGTGCTGGCGGTCGGCTATCTGCTCTACGGCTTCGTCGCCAAGCGCTTCGTCACCGAACGGCCCGTCGCCGTGGCCGCAGGCTAGGCAGGCGCTTTCCGATGGCCACGACATTCGCATGTGGGGACAGGAGATGAACATGAAGCGACACACCATTGCCAGTCTGTTGCTGGTCGGCCTGCTCGCACTGCTGCCGGTGCTGGCGGGCGCCAATACGCTCGAGCGCGTACGCATGAACAACACCTTCACGCTGGGCTACCTGCCAGACCTTGCGCCATTCAGCAGCGAGACGGGGGGAACGGTCAGCGGCTACGGCATCGAGCTGTGCCTGAAGATCGCCGACCGGGTGAAGGCGGAGCTGGGCCTGAGCAATATGCAGGTGCGCTATAAGGCCGTCAGCCGTGGCGAGGTCATCGGCGCCATCCAGTCGGGGGCGATCGACATCTTCTGCACGCCGACCCCGGAAACCCTGGCGAGCCGCAAAGAGGTGAGCTTTTCGCGACCGGTGTACACCGCTGGCCTGGCCGTGGTGGTACGCACGGATGCCCAACCCCAATTGATCAGGGCGCTTAGCGGCGAGCCGGTGCATACCGGTCCGACCTGGCGCGCCACCATCAACCAGGGGCTGGCCAATCACACCTACGCCACGATCGAGGGCGGGATCTCCGAGGAATGGGCGCGCGACCGAATGCGCAAGCTCGGGGTGATCGCCACCCTGGTGACGGTCGACAGCCACGCACAGGGCATCGAGCTGGTGGCCGAACGCAAGGCCGATGCCTTCTTCGGCGAGCGCATGTTGCTGCAGACGGATCTGCGCAAGAGCGCCGCTGCCGACCAGATGCAAGTGCTGGATACCCTGTTCGGCTTCACGCCGGTGTCCTTTCCGCTTGAGCGCGGCGACGAAGACTTCCGCTTACTGGTGGATACCGTGATCAGCGAACTGTACCGCTCGGGCGAAATCGAACGGGCGCACCGCAAGTACCTGGGCGAACTCCGCGAGGGTGCGGAGCTGCTGTTTCCCATCTATGCGTTGCCCTAGCGCGAAGACCGGGTGCCGATGAGCGGCTGCCGGGATGGGCCATCATGCGGGTTGCCATGCACTACCTTGAAAGGCGTTGGCACCGCCGGAGCGCAGCACCGCTCCGAGGCCGCGGCTGACAAGCAGGGAGCACCGGGTTTGCAGGGAACAATGCACCTCTCACTGGCGCGCAAGCCAGCAGTGTGAGCGATGACGCTGGAATCGCGCTGAAGCATTGAAGGGGGCATCCCGTGCCAACGTACCGCAATCGACTCTCCTGTCCCGGCCTGGCGCTCGCCCTCCTGGTGGGACTGGGGGGGTGCGATAAGGCGCAGCCCCCGGCCGTGGTCGTGCCGGAAATTCCCTTCGTGACCGTCGCCCCCCGGGACGTGCGCATTCCCCTCGACGTGGTGGGCGAGACCATCGGTTCCGTCGACGTGACCATCCGCGCCCGGGTCGACGGTTTCCTCGAGGGTATCCATTTCAAGGAAGGCACCTTCGTCGAGAAGGGCGCCCTGCTGTACACCATCGACCCGCAACCCCTGCAGGCCAAGGTCGCGCAGGCGCAGGCGCTGCTGGCCCAGACCCGTACCGCCATGGTCAAGACCCGGTCTGACCTGGAGCGCATCCGCCCGCTGGCCGCGATGAACGCCGTCAGCAAGATCGACCTGGATGCCGCCGTGGCCAACTACGAGGCCGCGCAGAATCAGGAGGCGGCGGCCAAGGCGCAGGTGCAACTGGCGCAGCTGGAATTGGGCTACACGCAGATCCATGCGCCCGAGCGGGGGCTGATCGGCCTGTCCCAGGCCGAGGTCGGCGACTATGTCAGCCAGAGCAACAATGGCGGATTGCTGAACGTGATCTCGCGCACCGATCCGATAGGCGTGCGCGTCTCGATCACCGAGCGCGGCTACCTGGAAGCGGTGCGGCGGCTGGCGGCGGCCACCGAGCGGGGCAGCGCCCAGGAGATGCCCCCGCGCACCCTCCAGCTGATCCTCGCCGACGGCAGTCTGTACGACCATCTGGGGACGCCCACCAAGGTCGATCGCAACATCGATCCCACCACCGGCTCGCTGACCATCGAAGCCGAGTTTCCCAATCCCCAGAACCTGCTGCGCCCGGGGATGTTTGCGCGCATCCGCTTCGATGCCGACGCGATCAAGGGCGCCATCCTGTTGCCGCAGCGGGCGATCAGCGAGCTGCAGTCGGTGCACCGGGTGTTCGTCATCAAGGCGGACGATACCGTGGAGGTGCGTCAGGTGCGGGTAGGGCCGCGGCTGGGCAGCGACTGGGTGATCGAGTCCGGCCTGCAGGCGGGCGAGCGGGTTGCGGTGGAGGGCTTGTTGCGGCTGCGCCCCGGCATGACCGTGCGCCCACGCCCGGCCGAGAGTGGGGATCTGCCGCCGGTGGCGGAGGGTGGCCGGAATGGGTGAGTTCTTCGTCCGCCGCCCGGTGTTCGCGATGGTGATCTCGATCCTCATCCTGATCATCGGCCTGGTGGCCATGGGGCGCCTGCCCATTGCCCAGTACCCGGACATCACGCCGCCGGAAATCAAGGTCGAAGCCACCTACGACGGCGCCAACGCCGTGAACGTCGAGCAGTCGGTGGCCACGCCCCTGGAGCAGAAGGTCAACGGCGTGGAAAACATGCTGTACATGAAGTCCACCAACGCGGGTAACGGGCAGATGACCCTGTCGGTGGCCTTCGAGGTGGGCTCGGACCAGGACATCTCCAACGTTCTGGTGCAGAACCGCGTGTCGGAAGGCTCCGCGCAGCTGCCCGAGGAAGTCAAACGACGCGGGGTGAAGATCAAGAAGGCGCTGGCCTTCCCGCTGATGCTGGTGACCCTGCGTTCGCCCAATGGCAGCTACGATGCCGACTTCCTGACCAACTACATGTCGATCAACGTGCTCGACGAGGTCTCGCGCATCCAGGGCGTCGGCCAGGTCACCATCTTTGGCGGCTCCGACTATGCCATGCGCATCTGGATCAAGCCGGACCAGCTCAGCCGGCTGGCGCTGACGGTGCCGGACATCGTCAACGCCGTGCAGCAGCAGAACGTGCTCACCCCGGCCGGCAAGCTGGGCGGCCCGCCGGCGGCGCCGGGCACCGAGTTCGCCTACGCCGTGCAGACCCGGGGACGGCTGGAGACCCCGGAGCAGTTCGGCGAGGTGGTCGTGCGCTCCAACCCGGATGGCTCCCAGGTGCTGCTGCGCGACGTGGCGCGCATCGAGCTGGGCGCGGAAACCTATAACCAGATCGGCGCCTTCAATGGCAAGCCGGCGGCCGTGATGGCGGTCTACCAGTTGCCGGAGGCCAACGGCCTGCAGGTGGCCGAGCAGATCCGCGCCGCCATGCAGCGGATGCAGGCGCGCTTCCCCCAGGACATCGAGTACGTGATCTCGCTGGACACCACCAAGCCGGTGTCCGCCGGCATCGAGGAAATTGTCCGCACCCTGTTCGAGGCCACCGTCATCGTCACCCTCGTGGTGTTCGTGTTCCTGCAGAGCTTCCGCGCCACGCTGATCCCCACGCTGGCGGTGCCGGTGGCGCTGATCGGCACCTTCGCGGTGTTTCCGCTGTTGGGTTTCTCCATCAACACCTTCTCGCTGCTCGGCCTGGTGCTGGCCATCGGCATCGTGGTGGATGACGCCATCGTGGTGGTGGAGGGGGTCTCGGAGAAGATGGAGCGGGGCATGGAGCGGCGCCAGGCGACCATCGAGACCATGAAGGAGGTCAGCGGCCCGGTGATCGCCACCGCGCTGTCGCTCACCGCGGTGTTCGTGCCGGTCGCCGCCATGTCCGGCATCACCGGGCGGCTCTACCAGCAGTTCGCGATCACCATTGCCATCTCGGTGTGCATTTCGGCGGTGGTCGCGCTGTCGCTGAGTCCGGCGCTGTCCAGCACCCTGCTCAAGCCCCATGAGCATGGCGCCCGCAAGGGCTGGCTGGGGAGGTTCTTCGCCCGCTTCAACCGCGCGCTGGACAGGGTGACGGACCGTTACATCGACCTGACCGCCCGCTTCACCCATCGCCCGCTGCGCGCGCTGCTGGTGCTCGGCGCGCTGGTGGTGGCGCTGCTCCTGCTGTTTCGCGCGGTGCCCGGCGGCTTCGTGCCGGAAGAGGATCAGGCCTACCTGATGGCCAACCTGCAGCTGCCCGACGCCGCCTCGCTGGAACGCACCCACGCCGCGGCCGCCAAGGTCGAGGCCATCCTGGCGGCCGAGCCGGCCATCGAGTCGTACACCACGGTGACCGGTTACAGCTTCCTCTCCGGCGCCTCGTCCACCAACAACGCCTTCGTTTTCATCCAGCTCAAGGACTGGGCCGAGCGCCCGGCCGCCGAGGATCAGGCCACCCGGGTTGCGCAACGGCTCAACGGCCGGTTGGCGTCCATCAACGAGGGCATTGCCATCGCCTTCGGTCCGCCCGCCATTCCGGGCCTGGGCACCGGTTCGGGCTTCTCGATGATGCTGCAGGATCGCAGTGGCAACGCCCCCGACTACCTGGCCGAGCAGGCTCAGGCCTTTATCGAGGCAGCCAGCGCGCGTCCGGAGCTGAGCGGGCTGTACACCACCTACCGGGCCACGGTGCCGCAGATCTTCCTCGACGTGGACACCCAGAAGACCATGAAGCTGGGCGTCGCGCCGGGCGACGTCAACCAGACCCTGGGCGCGTTTCTCGGCGGAGCCTATGTCAACGACTTCAACCGCTTCGGTCGCCTGTACAAGGTGTACGTGCAGGCCGAGACCGGCTACCGGCGCGACCTTGCCGACGCATCGCTGTTCTACGTGCGCAACAGCGGCGGCGAAATGGTGCCGATGAACACCCTGCTGACCAGCGAGGCCACCAGCGGCCCGGAATTCACCTACCGCTTCAACATGTTCCGCGCGGCCGAGATCACCGGCCGGCCGGCGCCGGGCTACACCTCGGCGCAGGCGCTGCAAGCCCTGGAGGAGGTGGCCGCCGCAGTGCTGCCCAGCGACATGTCCTATGCCTGGAACGCCATGTCGTATCAGGAAAAGGCGGCCGAGGGCTCCGGCAGCCTGGTGTTCGTCATGGCGCTGGTGTTCGTCTTTCTGATCCTCGCCGCGCAGTACGAAAGCTGGTCGCTGCCCCTGGGCGTGCTGTTCGGCACGCCGATCGCCATCTGCGGGGCGATGTTCGGCCTGTGGGTCGCGCGCTTTTTCAGCGCCAGCTACGAGAACAACGTGTTCGCGCAGATCGGCCTGGTGATGCTCATCGGCCTGGCGGCGAAGAACGCCATCCTCATCGTCGAATTCGCCCGCACGGAAATCGAGCGCGGCAAGGAGCCGGTGGAGGCGGCGCTGGCCGCCGCGCGGCTGCGCTTCCGGCCGATCCTGATGACCTCGTTCGCCTTCATTCTGGGGGTGATACCGCTGATCCTGGCCAGTGGCGCCGGCGCCGAGGCGCGCAAGATCATGGGCATGACCGCCTTCGCCGGCATGCTCACCGCCACCCTGGTGGGCGTCGTGCTGGTGCCCGGTCTGTTCGTGGTCGTCGAGCGCTACCTCACCCGCCGCAAGCACCCGGCCGCCGGCCCGATCGGCGAGGAAGCCGAGCCATGAGCGGCGTTGCGGCGCGCCCCGTGCACATCGTCCTGTTGGCGGGCGGTCTGCTGCTGGGCGGCTGCATGGTCGGGCCGGACCACCAGCGTCCCGCCCTGGACATGCCCTCCAGCTACCGCGAGCCGGCGCCGATCGACGACACCTTCGCCAACCTGCCCTGGTGGGGGCTGTTCGCCGATCCCGCCCTCGACGCGCTGATCGAGGAGGCGCTGGCCAACAACCGCGACCTCGGCGTCGCGCTGGCGCGCATCGAAGAGGCGGCGGCGATCCTGAGCGTGGTGCGCGCCAATCAGTTTCCCTTCTTCGACATCCAGGCAGGTGCGGGCCGGACCTCGACCAGCGAGGACGTGCTGGGCGGCGGCGTGACCGACAACAGCTTCAGCCTCGGCGGCGTGGCCTCGTTCGAGGTTGACCTGTGGGGCAAGCTGCGTCGGGCGACCGAGGCGGCGCGGGCGGACCTGCTGAGCACCGAAGCCGCGGCGCGCAACGTCACCATCTCGCTGATCGCCTCGGTGGCCATCAGCTATTTCCAGCTGCTGGACCTGGAGAACCGGCATGGCATCGCCGTGCGCACCCTGGCGTCGCGCGAGGACTCGCTGGGCATCATCCGCGAGCGGTACGGCAAGGGCACGGTGCCCGAGCTGGACGTCAACCAGGCCGAGATCGAGGCCGCCGACGCCCAGGCGTCGGTGGCCGCCTTGGAGCGCGCGGTGCGCGAGACCGAGAACGCCCTGAGCGTGCTGGTCGGCTCGCGACCCCGGG
>NZ_JBOY01000025.1:0-28096 GCF_000647775.1 Pseudomonas sp. RL
GCCCGCTGTTCGCCACGCCGGAGCGGGGCACGGCCCCGTTCGGCGCCGGCTCCGGCGAGTGGCGGTACGAGGGGCGCGCCTGGCGGGGACTGGAAAGGGAGGTCGTGGTGGACGAGCGGCCGGTGAGCATCCAGCTGATGCTGGATGTCACCACCCATCAGGTGTTCTCCCACCAGCTGGCCGGCTGGTTGTGGGCGGGGCTGGGGCTGGCGGCGCTGCTCAGCGTGCTGCTGGGCTGGTTGCTGGTGCGCAGCGGCCTGCGCCCGCTGCGCCAGGTGACCGAGGTGATCGCCTCGGTGTCGGCCCGTTCGCTGGAGGAGCGCATCGAGCAGGAGGTGCCGGCCGAGCTGCGCGCGCTGGTGCGGGCGTTCAACGCCATGCTGGCCCGCCTGGAGGACTCCTTCGTGCGCCTGTCCAACTTCTCGGCGGACATCGCCCACGAACTGCGCACCCCAGTCACCAATCTGCTGACCCACACCGAGGTGGTGCTGACCCGCGCGCGCAGCGTCGAGGACTACCAGGAGAACCTGCATTCCAACCTGGAAGAGCTGCGGCGCATGGCGCGGATGATCGACGACATGCTGTTCCTGGCCAAGGCCGACAACGGGCTGATCATCCCCGAGCAGCGGCCGGTGGCGCTGCATGAACTGTGCGCCAGTCTGCTGGATTTCTACGAGCTGTCCGCGGAGGAACGCGGCATCCGTTTCGAACTGAGCGGCGAGGCCACGCTGCAGGGCGACGTGCTGATGCTGCGCCGGGCACTCTCCAACCTGCTGTCCAACGCGCTGCGCTACACGCCGGACGGCGGCAGCATCCGCCTGACCCTGCGGCAGAGCGAACACAGCGTGCGCCTGGCGCTGGCCAACCCCGGCGGCACCATCGCCGCCGAGCATCTGGAGCGCCTGTTCGACCGCTTCTACCGGGTCGACCCGGCCCGCCGCGAAGGCCACCCCGGCAACGCCGGCCTGGGCCTGGCCATCACCCGCTCCATCGTCGAGGCGCACCGGGGAAAGATCCGCTGTCACAGCGCGGAGGGTTGGACGACCTTCGAGCTGGAGTTTCGCGTGTGAGGGCCTACCTCGGGATATCTGTAGCGCAGTAGGTCTTTTCCAGATTCTGCGTGCTGTAGCAGGTCAGGCCGTCTTTCACGATGGACTGCGGCACGGCAAGGCCGGGCTCACCATCCACGGTGGTCGAGGAGGTGTCCACGGTGGCAGTCACGCTGACCGCGCTTTCGCCGCCGCCGATGTCCCACTGTTCCCAGTACGAGTGAACGTTGGCGCACTGGGTGATGCTGCATTCCCGCTCGGTTTCCTCGCCCCCGCTGATCACCAGGCACATGCCCTGCATCTCGCCGCAGCCGGCCACGCCAGGACCGGCGAACAGCAGCGCGCAGAGAAACAGCAGGGGTTTCGCGAGGCTCGATTTCATTTCACTACCTGAGGGTGGACTGGGGATGGCCGGCGAACGCTACTGTTTTGCCATTACGGTGTCCACTTACGGCAGGCGCAGCAATGTCGCAGGGAGTCGCGCCGCAGGGCCTATTTGCTGCGCAGCGCCTTGGCCAGGCGCAGCATGGCGGCGTCGATCTCCGTGGCGGTCAGGGATGAATAACCCAGCAGCCAGCCCTGTTTCCGTTCCTCCCCGGCATACAGTCGACTGAGTCCGGGCAACTGTATGCCGGCATTGGCGGCCAGGCGGATGGTCCTTTCCTCCGACCAGCCCTCATCCAGCAGGCAAGGCATCTGCAAGCCGCCCGGGGGTCGCATGGCGGTGGCGATACCGTTCAGATGCTTGCCGATGGCCTCGAACATGCTGGCCCGTCGGCCCGCGTACAGTTTGCGCATGGCCCGCACATGGGCGTTGTAATGGCCGTCTTCCATGAAGCGCGCCAGGGTCAGCTGGAGGATCTGCGGGGTGTGTCCGTCCATGATGCTGCGCGCATGGGTGAACGCTCTTACCAGGGACTGGGGCAACACCATGTAACCCAGGCGCAGGCCCGGAGAGAGTGTCTTGCTGAACGTGCCCACGTAGAGGGTGCGCTGGTACTTGTCCAGGCCCTGCACACAGGCGGTTGGCAAACCGTCGTAGTGAAACTCGCTGTCGTAGTCGTCCTCGATGATCCACTTGCCGTTTTCCGCCGCCCAGTTGACCAGCTCGAGCCGGCGCGCCAGTGGCAGGGTCGCCCCGGTGGGGTACTGGTGGGAGGGCGTCACGTAGACGCAATTGGCGCCGCTGCGGTCCGCGCGCAGCAGGTCGGTGCGAATGCCCATCGCATCGACATCGATGGGCACGACCCTGGCCTCGGCGCTTTCGAAGGCTTTCCGGGCGCCGTAGTAGCCGGGATTTTCCAGCAGGATCGGCTTGCCGGCATCGACCAGCAACTGGGCGCACAGGAACAGCGCCTGGCGGGTGCTGCTCAGCACCAGGATCTGCTCCGGGGTGCACGCGGCCCCGCGTTCCAGGTTCAGGTAGGTGGCGATGGCCTTGCGCAGCGGCTCGGCGCCCTGCGGGTCGCCATGCAGCAGGACGGTGGCCCGATAGTCCTTCATGGCCTGGCGTTGCAGGCGTAGCCAGACATCGATGGGGAAGGTGCGGGTCTCCGGCAGACCGGTGGCGAACGCCCTGACCACCTGCTGATCGCTGACCCCGCCGCTGTCCAGAATCATGCGCCCACGCCGGCTCAGGCCGGGTTCCGCCGCCGCCGTCTCGCTGCGTCGGGCCTCCCGTGGCCTTGGGCGCTGGCGCGCGATCCCCTGCAACTCGTTGCCGAGCGTCTCGGCCACGTAGCTGCCCGAGCCCTCGCGTCGCACGATGAAACCGTCACGGTGCAGTTGCACATAGGCGTTTTCGACCGTGTCGCGGGCGACCCCCAGCGATGTGGCCAGGGAGCGGGTGGCCGGCAGTTTCAGGCCGGGGGCCAGTGCGCCGTCGAGGATCAGCGCGCGCAGGGCGCGCTGAATGCGCTGATGCAGATCCAGGCGCTGAAGCTCGGCATCGTTGAGCCGCATCTTCAGCGTTTCGAGCTCGAAGGTTTTCACGAAGTGGTCTGCCCTGAACAAAAAAACCGGCCGGCGGAAGCGGGCCAGTTTATCCGTAGACTCCCATTCATCGCCATCGCGTTTGTCCCTGGCGATCCGCGTTTCGGGCAACTTGAGCAGGGTTAAAGAAAAGAATGGCAAGGTCATACAACTTCAGCGCCGGACCCACCGCGTTGCCGATCGAGGTCCTTCGGCAAGCGCACGAGGAATTCTTCGACTTCGCGGGCACCGGCATGTCGGTGATGGAAATCAGCCATCGCTCCGACGTGTTCAGGGAGATCGCCCGCCAGGCCGAACAGGACCTGCGGGCGCTTCTGCGAATACCCAGCCACTATCGGGTGCTGTTCATGCAGGGCGGTGCCTCGCTGCAGTTCGCCCAGGTGCCGATGAACCTGCTCGGCGACCAGCACACTGCCGACTATCTGCATACCGGGCTCTGGTCCGGCAAGGCCATCCAGGCCGCCCGGCGCTACTGCGACGTACGCATCGCCGCCAGCAGCCAGGCGACGGGCTTCGACCGCATCCCCGCGAGGACCGAGTGGAGCCTCAACCCGAATGCCGCCTATCTGCACTACACGGAGAACGAGACGGTGCATGGCGTGCAGTTCGCCGATGCTCCCGACGCTGCGGTCCCGCTGGTCTGCGACGCTTGCTCGAGCCTGCTGTCCAAACCCATCGAGGTGGCCCGGCACGCCCTGATCTATGCGGCCGCGCAAAAGAACATGGGGCCGGCCGGGCTGACCGTGGCGATCGTCGATGACGCGCTGCTGGACCGCGCGCTGGCGGTTACCCCGGACATTCTCAACTACGCGCACATCGCCAGGGCGGAGTCGATGCTCAACACGCCGGCCACCTTCTCCTGGTACCTCATCGGTCTGACGCTGAAGTGGCTAAGACGCAGCGGTGGCATCGAGCGGCTTCACCGGCTCAATCAGGCCAAGGCCGCACTGCTGTACCGCACGATTGACAGCAGCGACGGTTTCTACCGGAACAGCGTGCAAGCGTCGTTTCGCTCGATCAACAACGTGCCGTTCGTGCTCGCCGACGATGCGCTGGGGAAGGCGTTCCTGCGCCTGGCCGACCGCTCCGGATTCAAGGGACTCAAGGGCCATGCCTCTCTCGGTGGCGTCCGGGCCAGCCTCTACAACGCGGTCACCCTGCCGGCTGTCGAGGCATTGGCCGACTTCATGACGGATTTCGCCCGGGCGCATGGCTAGGACGAATCGAAAGTGGTCTGGCTGTCCGTAAAAAAGTGTACGGGTTCGGCGGACCATTGCCGCGCTATAAATCAGCTGCCAGTTCCAGCCTCGTGTTGCCAGGAGCCACCTGAAGCCATGTCGTCCCCAGCCTCCCCATCCGCGGTTCGCCTCCGCGATCTCGTCCATCCGATCGTCGCCGGGCTGGTCTCGGTGATCGTCAACTATGGCGGCACCTTCATTCTGGTCTTCCAGGCCGCCCAGGTGGCGGGGCTGAGCCCTGAGTTGACGGCTTCCTGGGTGTGGTCGGTGTCGATTGGCGTGGGGCTGAGCGGGCTGTTGCTCAGTTGGCGGTTCCGCGAGCCGATCATCACCGCCTGGTCGACTCCGGCGGCGGCATTCCTGGTCGTCGCCCTGGCGACGACGCCCTATGCCGAGGCGGTCGGCGCCTACCTTGTCTCGGCCGCCGCCTTCGTGCTGCTGGGCGTGTCCGGCTATTTCGAGAAGGTCATCCGCATGATTCCGCCGGGGGTGGCCGCGGGGTTGCTGGCGGGTATCCTGCTGCAGTTCGGCATCGGCGCCTTCGCCGGCGTGAGCGTCGATCCGCTGCTGGCCGCGCTGCTGATTGGCGCCTATGTGGTACTCAAGCGCCTGAGCGCGCGCTACGCGGTGGTGGGGATTCTGCTGCTCGGCCTGGCCTTCCTGCTGCTCCAGGGGCGGGTGGACCTGTCCGGGTTGGAGCTGCGGCTCGCGGCACCGGTGTTCACCCTGCCGGTCTTCTCGCTGAACGCCTTGCTCAGCGTGGCGCTGCCACTGTTCCTGATCACCCTGACCGGCCAGTACATGCCCGGCATGCTGGTGCTGCGCAACGATGGCTTCCGCACCAGCGCCAACCCGATTGTCACCGTCACCGGGCTGGGCTCGCTGCTCATGGCGCCGTTCGGCTCGCATGCGTTCAACCTCGCCGCGATCACCGCGGCCATCTGCACCGGCAAGGACGCCCACGAAGAACCCGCCAAGCGCTGGATCGCCGGTGTCGCCGCAGGGGTCTTCTACATCCTCGTCGGGGTTTTCGGCGTCACCCTGGCCGCGCTGTTCATGGCCTTCCCGGCGACCTTCATCACCACCCTGGCCGGGCTCGCGCTGCTCGGCACCCTCGGCGGCAGCCTGGCCAGCGCCATGGCCGATGCCCGATCCCGCGAAGCCGCGTTGATCACCTTCCTGGCCGCTGCCGCCGATATCAGCCTGTTCGGCATCGGCGGGGCGTTCTGGGGGCTGGTGATCGGGCTGGCGGCATTCGCCGTGCTCAACGGCCGTTTGCCGCGCCGCGTGCCGGCCGGCCAGTCAGTCGCCAATGCGGGAGGGACCCACTGATGCCGCGCCTGCACGAGCAGCATGGCCGCTACCCGCAGGCCAACAGCGTCGAGGACTTCCAGCACAACCTGGCGACCGTGCGCCGGCGCATCGCCGACGCCTGCCGGCGGGTCGGGCGCGATCCGGCGGGCGTGCGCCTGCTGCCGGTGAGCAAGACCTTCGACGAGGCGCACCTGCGCCTGGCTTATGCCGCCGGCTGCCGCTTCCTGGGCGAGAACAAGGTGCAGGAGGCGCAGCGCAAATGGGAAGCCATGGCCGACCTGAGCGACCTGCAGTGGTCGGTGATCGGCCACCTGCAGACCAACAAGGCCAGGCAGGTCGCGCGCTTCGCCGCCGAGTTCCAGGCGCTGGACAGCCTGCGGGTGGCCGAGGCCCTGGACCGGCGCCTGCAGATCGAGGGTCGGCACCTGGACGTGTTCGTCCAGGTTAATACCTCCGGCGAGGCCAGCAAGTACGGCCTGGCGCCCGACGCGGTCGCCGACTTCCTGCGCGCCTTGCCGGCGTTCTCCGCGCTGCGGGTGCGCGGCCTGATGACCCTGGCGCTGTTCTCCGCCGACGCGGACCGTGTGCGTCCCTGTTTCGTGCGGCTGCGCGAGCTGCGGGAGCGCCTGCGCCAGGACGCACCGGCCGGTATCGGCCTGGAGGAGCTGTCCATGGGCATGTCCGGCGATTTCGAAATCGCCATCGAAGAAGGCGCCACCGTGGTGCGCGTCGGCCAGGCCATCTTCGGTGCCCGCGCCCTGCCGGACAGCCACTACTGGCCGACGACCGGCGAATAGCACGTCGCGCACTTCTTCCCACAATCCCCACTAAGGAATGCCATGCCCCCCTCATCCGCGTATCTGATGCCGACCTACGCACGCCAGCCCGTTTCGTTCAGTCGCGGCCAGGGCGCGCGCCTGTGGGATGCGCAGGGCATCGAGTACCTGGACGCGATCGCCGGCGTGGCGGTGACCAGCCTCGGTCACGCCCATCCGGAGATTGCCGCCGTGATCGCCGAGCAGGCCGGCCAACTGCTGCACACCTCCAACCTGTTCCGCATCGAATGGCAGGAGCAACTGGCTGAGCGCCTGTGCGCCTTGTCGGGCATGCAGCGTGCGTTCTTCTGCAACTCGGGGGCCGAAGCCAACGAGGCGGCGCTCAAGCTGGCCCGCCTGCACGCCAGTGCCCGGCGGGTGACCGATCCCCAGGTGCTGGTCTTGGAGAACAGCTTCCATGGCCGCACGCTGGCAACCCTTTCGGCCACCGGCAACCCGGCCGCGCAGCGCGGCTTCGAGCCCCTGATGCCGGGCTTCGTGCGGGTGCCCTACGACGACATCGAGGCGCTGCGGGACGCGGCGCGGCAATTCCCGGGCATCGTCGCGGTGCTGGTCGAGCCGGTGCAGGGCGAGGGCGGGGTGCGTGCCGCCTCCGCCGGCTATCTGCAGGCCCTGCGGCAACTGTGCGATGCGCACGACTGGCTGATGATGGTCGACGAGGTGCAGACCGGCCTGGGCCGCACCGGCAGCTGGTTCGGTTTCCAGCAGGCGGGCATCGTGCCCGACGTCATCACCCTGGCCAAGGCGCTGGGCAACGGCCTGCCGATCGGCGCCTGTCTGGCCCGGGGTCGGGCGGCGGAACTGTTTTCCCCTGGCCAGCATGCCTCCACCTTCGGTGGCAATCCGCTGGCCTGCCGGGTGGCCTGCACGGTACTCGACATCCTGGCGCGCGAGCAGCTCCCGCAGCGGGCCGCCACCCTCGGTCGCCGGCTGCTGGCGGCCCTGCAGGAGGGACTGAGCGGCTGTCCCGAGGTGCTGGCGATCCGTGGCCTGGGCCTGATGGTCGGCATCGAGCTGAATCGCCAGTGCCCCGAGCTGGTTGGCCGGGCGCTGGAGGAACAGCGCCTGCTCATCACCGTGACCCGCGGCACCACCCTGCGGCTGCTACCGCCCTTGATCTGCGACGACGCGCAGATCGACGACATTGCCGCGCGCGTCATCCGGCTGCTGGCCTAGCAGGCCCCCGATTTCCAACCCACAGGTTCCCTTATGTACGACGCATCCCTGACCCTTACCGATTTTGATCCCGAGCTGTCCGAGTCCATCCATGCCGAGGAAGTCCGTCAGGAAGACCACGCCGAACTGATCGCTTCCGAGAACTATGCCAGTCCTCTGGTGATGGCGATCCAGAGTTCGGTGCTCACCAACAAGTACGCCGAAGGCTATCCGGGCCGGCGCTACTACAGCGGCTGCGAGCATGTCGACGTGGCCGAGCGCCTGGCCATCGCGCGGGCCAAGGCCCTGTTCGATTGCGACTACGCCAACGTCCAGCCGCACGCCGGCTCCCAGGCCAACGCCGCCGTGTTCCTGGCCTTGCTCAGTCCCGGCGACACGGTGATGGGCATGAACCTGGCCCAGGGCGGGCACCTGACCCACGGCAACCCGGTGAACTTCTCCGGGCGCCATTACCGGATCGTTCCCTACGGGCTCGATCCACGCACGGGTTTGATCGACTACGACGCGATGGAGCGCATCGCTCTGCAAACCCGGCCGAAGCTGCTGATCGGCGGATTTTCCGCCTACTCCCGGCACATGGACTGGGCGCGCATGCGCGACATCGCCGACCGGGTAGGCGCGCTGTTCTGGGTCGACATGGCCCATGTCGCCGGCCTGGTGGCGGCCGGCGAGTACCCGAACCCGCTGCCGCACGCCCATGTGGTGACCAGCACCACCCACAAGACGCTGCGCGGCCCACGGGGTGGCCTGATCCTGTCCAGGGGGCAGGACGAGACGTTCTACAAGAAGCTCGATTCGGCGGTCTTTCCGGGTGTCCAGGGCGGCCCGTTGATGCACCTGATCGCCGCCAAGGCCGTGGCCTTCAAGGAAGCGCTGTCGCCGGGCTTCAAGACCTACCAGCGACAGGTGGTGAGCAACGCCCGGGCCATGGCCGCGGTGCTGCAGTGGCGGGGTTTCCGGATCGTCTCCGGCGGGACGGACAACCACATGATGCTGATCGACCTGTCCGACCGGCCTTACACCGGCAAGGGCGCCGATGCCGCGCTGAGCGACGCCTGCATCACCGCCAACAAGAATTCGGTGCCCAACGACCCGCGCTCGCCGTTCGTGACCTCGGGGCTGCGGATCGGCACCCCGGCGGTGACCACCCGTGGATTCGGCGTGCCGGAGTGCGAGCAACTGGCGGGCTGGCTGTGTGACGTGCTGGACGCGCTGGAATCCGGCGGCAGCGAGACGGTGGTTCGTCAGGTAGGGGAGCAGGTGATGGCGCTATGCCGGCGCCATCCGGTGTATCGCTAGGCGCTGTACGTAAAGTGCCTAACCCGGGCTGGCCGGCGTGGCAACGACTGTCAGCAGTTGCTCGCCGAGCGTGCCGAACTGCCCTTCCAGCTGCGCGCCTGCCCGCCATTCGTCGCCCAGGTCGCGCAGCAGGCCCAGGCGCAGGCGGCCGACCGGGTCCCAGTCGAGCAGTTCCGCGTCCTGGAAATAGAAGCGTTGGCCGACCAGGGGATACAGCGCCTTGAACAGGCTTTCCTTGGCCGAGAAGGTCAGGGTGACCAGCCAGGCATGCAGCGCCGGCTCCAGCTGTTCGAGCCGCTGGCGCTCGCCGGCGGTGAGGATTTCCCCACGCAGGCGCTGGCTGCGCTCGGCACTGAGCAGGCGTTCCAGATCGATGCCCAGGCCGCGCCAGTGTTCGGTGCTGGCGACCAGCGCGGCGGCCTGGCCGTGGCTGTGGGTGATCGAGCCGACCACGCCGGCGGGCCAGCGCGGCGCGCGGTCCTCGCCGACGGCGGGGACGCCCGGCTGGCCGGTGAGGGCGTGCAGGGCGTGGCGCGCGCACAGGCGTCCGGCCAGGTATTCGCACTGGCGCTTGGCCGCGCCGGGCACGTCGGGAATCGCGCAACTGACGAAGTCGCCGGGTTGCAGCTGGTCGGCCTGGAACAGGGTGCTGACCAGCCGCGCGCCGGGCATGGGGATGGGCAGGGGCCAGTGCTCGCGCAGCGCTGCGCAGCAGGCGGGGTGGAAGTCGCTCATGGGGGGCATTGTGCCGGGGAGGACGGGAGTCGTCACGTCGTCAGGAGCCAGCCATCCCGCCCGTGCCGGAGCCTGCTTTGCACGGGGCAAGGCACGACCCGGCGGTGCTGTCGGCGCCCTGCATGCATGGCGAGATACTGCACCGTGATGGATAATGCGCGCTTTTCGGCGGCTCCGGCTGGGGCTGCCGGGCCGCCGTTGTACCGTTGTTCGCTGGACTGTGCCTGTCGCCGTCCTGCCTGAGAGTTGCCATGTTCAGCCCGCTCGTCACCTTCCCGGCGTTGTATGCCGCCACCCTGCTCATGCTCGCCGGTTCAGGGCTGTTCAGCACCTACATGGGCCTGCGCCTGACGGAGGAGGGCGCAGGCGATGCCTGGGTCGGCGGATTGATGGCGGCTTATTATTTCGGCTTGGTGTGTGGCGGCAAGTTCGGCCATCGGCTGATCGCCAGCGTCGGCCATATTCGCTCGTATGTGGCCTGCGCCGGGCTGGCCACGGTGATCGTACTGCTGCATGTGCTGGTGGAGCGGTTGGAGGTCTGGCTGCTGCTGCGTTTCGTCATGGGCGCGGTGATGATGAACCAGTACATGGTCATCGAGAGCTGGCTCAACGAGCAGGCGGAAAGCCACATGCGTGGCAAGGTCTTCGCAGGCTACATGGTGGCTGTGGACCTGGGGCTGGTCGTTGGCCAGGGGCTGCTGGCAATGCTTCCCTCTCTGGATTTCAAGCCGCTGGTGCTGGTGGCGATCTGTTTCGCCTCGTGCCTGATCCCGCTGGCGGTGACGCGGCGTGTGCACCCGGCCAAGCTGGTGGCGGCCCCGCTGGAAATCGGCTTCTTCTGCAAGCGGGTGCCGCAGGCACTGGGCAGCATCTTCGTCGCCGGACTGATGGTCGGCGCCTTCTATGGCCTGGCGCCGGTGTATGCCAGTCGCAATGGCCTGGATACCTCGCAGGCCAGTCTGTTCGTGGCCATGTGCATCGTCGCCGGGTTCTGTGCGCAGTGGCCGCTGGGCTGGCTGTCCGATCGCCTGGATCGCAGCTGGCTGATCCGGGGCAATGCCATTTTGCTGTGCCTGACCGCCATTCCTCTCTGGGGGCTGTTCAGCCTGCCGTACTGGTTGTTGCTGGCCAATGGCTTCGTGACGGGCATGCTGCTGTTCACCCTGTATCCGCTGGCGGTGGCGCTGGGCAATGACCATGTCGAGCAGTCGCGGCGGGTGGCGCTATCGGCCATGCTGCTGACCACCTATGGTGTGGGCGCCTGCCTCGGGCCGCTGCTGGCCGGCCTGATGATGCAGCGCTTCGGGCCGGGGATGTTCTACGTGCTGGTGTCGATCTACGCCCTGGCGCTGATCTTCTGGGTGCAGCCCAAGCGTGTTACCGGGCGCCATCGTGTCGACGAGGCGCCACTCAGTCACGTGCCGATGCCGGATACATTGAGCCCGATGGCGGTGGCGCTCGACCCGCGTGTCGAGGAAGTGCCGGAAGAGCTGCTGGTCGAGACGTCGGCGAGCATTGGGCGCTCCGACGATGAGCCGGCAACGCGGGAAATGGCGTAGCTCGGCTTCGTGCCGGCTGACCGATGTCGCGTGCGGCATGGCGCAACGCACAGCGGTCGTTGTACCTACCCGGTTCGCGTCGCGCGGCGGAATTCGCCGGGGGTCTGCGCGCTCCAGCGCTTGAAGGCGCGCTGGAAGGCTTCCGCCGAGGCGAAGCCGAGCAGGTAGGCGATCTCGCCGAAACTCAGCTCGGTGTCGCGGATATAGGTCATCGCCAGGTCGCGGCGGGTGTCGTTGAGGATGTCGCGAAAGCGCGTGCCTTCCTCGGCCAGCTTGCGGCGCAGGGTCCAGCTGGGCAGTTGCAGGCGGCGGGCGATTTCCTCCAGGTCCGGCTCGCGGCCGTGCAGCAGCGGGCCGAGCAACTGGGTGATGCGTTCGCGCAGGCTGCGGGTGCGGGTCAGCTGGGCCAGCTCGGCCTCGCACAGTTCCAGCAACTGGTGCCAGGTGCTCGGACAGTGGGCGGGATTGCGCAGTGCCAGCGCTTCACGATCCAGGCGCAGGCGATTGTGGCCGGTGGCGAATTCCACCGGACCGCCGAACACCTCGGCGTAGCGCCCGGCATAGTCCGGGGCGGGGAACTCGATCTCCACCCGCTGCGCCGCCAGCGGCCGGCCGGCCAGGACGCCGAGCTGGTGCAGCCAGCCGGCCAGCAGCGCGTCGACCACGAAGCGGTTGTAGGCGTTGTAGGGGCTGATCGAATAGAAGTTCAGCCAGGCGCCGTCGGCGTCTTCCGCAAAGCTCGACTGCCCCCGGTAGTTGGCGGCGTACAGCGGCTCGAAACGGATCAGCGTGCGCGCCGCCTCGCGCACCGTGGGCGCCTGGGCGGCGGTCACGCCGGCCAGGCCGACCTGGGCGATATGGCCGAGGCGGCCCATCTCCAGGCCCAGCGCCGGGTCGCCGCTCAGCTGCATGGCGGCATGGCCGAGGCGCATGTAGCGGGGAATCGACAGCCGCGCCCGGGGTTCGGCCAGGCGCGCCGGGTCCAGGTCGTACTGGGCGAGCAGGGGATCCGGGTCGTGGCCACGTTCGCGCAGGGCGGCGGCCAGGCTCAGCACGCTGCCCACCGACAGGTCGCCCAGGCGCACGCGCGGTGCCTTCACGGCTCGATCCACTGGTTGAGCAGGTGCGTGCCGGGCAGGCTGCTGAGCTGCGGAGCCTGGGCCGGGGTCAGGGCGACGCCGCGCGGTACGCCGCCGAACGGCCAACTGAGCCGGCCGCGCAGGAACAGTGGCGGGCTGGTGCGCCCGTTGGGCAGCTGCACACGGCTCTGCGGCCAGCCGGGGAGCCAGTCGCGCTCGATCAGGTACTGCTGATCGCCGACCGTCACCTGCTGGGTGGGAATGCGTACCGAGGTCCAGGGCCAGTCCTGCAGGAACGGCTCGCCAATGATCCGTCCATCCGGGCCGAACACCAGGCTGAGGTTCCACAAGGGCCCGCTGCCGCTGTGCAGCCGGCCGTCACCGTCGATGTGCGGTTCGGGCAGCAGGATGGAGCCGGCCTGCAGGGTCACGCCGTATTCCCTGGCCAGGCCGCCGAACAGCGCCTGGTAGTCGGTGGCCATCTGCTCGGCCTTCATGCGCAGCAGGGCTTCGTCGAGGCGGTTGGCGTCCAGGTTGCGCAGCAGCACGTTCATGGCCAGCAGCGGGTTGCCCAGCAGCAGCCAGTTGCGCACTTCCAGGCGGTCGCGGGCGCGGTAGAACTCCGGTTTTTCGCCGGTGGCCAGCAGCCAGGTGCCGATATGGTCGGGCAGCACCACCAGGGTTTGTGCGTTGAGCAGACCGGCATCGCGCGCCGCGTCGAGGGCGGCGGCCAGCACCAGGCGCAGGTGCGCCGGGCTCTGGTAGTCGAGCGGGAACAGCTGCGGGCGGATGGTCAGCAGGTTGCCGTGGCGCACGGCGGGCGGCGGCGGGCTGATCACCTGGGTGCGCAGGTCGGACAGGTAGTGGATGGTCGGGCGTTCCTTGGCCCAGTCCAGGAAGCTCAGCAGGGCGGCGCCGGCGAGCAGCAACAGGGCGGCGGATATCAGCAGGGTGCGTTTCATGGCGGTCAGGGTAGGGGGCGGCGTCGGACTTGCCAAGCCGCGTTGTGCATTTGGATCAGCAACTTGTCAGTTTTGATCATTGAGCGCCTCGCGCCGGCTGACTATCGTCTGGCGCCATAACAGGCTGCGTCGATGAGCGTAGCCAGCACCGTGAACTGCCGGAAGGATCGCCATGACCGCACGCTACCCGCACCTGCTCGCCCCGCTGGACCTGGGCTTCACCACCCTGAAGAACCGCACCCTGATGGGCTCCATGCACACCGGCCTGGAAGAGAAGCCCAACGGCTTCGAGCGCATGGCGGCCTATTTCGCCGAGCGCGCCCGCGGCGGCGTGGGCCTGATGGTCACCGGCGGCATCGGCCCGAACGAGGAGGGCGCGGTGTACTCCGGCGCCGCCAAGCTGAGCACCCCGGAAGAAGCCGAGAAGCACCGCATCGTCACCCAGGCCGTGCACGAAGCGGGCGGCAAGATCTGCATGCAGATCCTCCATGCCGGTCGCTACGCCTACAGCCCCAAGCAGGTCGCGCCGAGCGCCATCCAGGCGCCGATCAACCCGTTCAAACCGCGCGAACTGGACGAGGAAGGCATCGAGAAGCAGATCAGCGACTTCGTGAACTGCGCCCGTCTTGCCCAGCAGGCCGAGTACGACGGCGTCGAGATCATGGGTTCGGAAGGCTACTTCATCAACCAGTTCCTGGTCGCCCACACCAACCAGCGCACTGATCGTTGGGGCGGCAGCTACGAGAACCGCATGCGCCTGCCGGTGGAAATCGTGCGCCGCGTGCGCGAGGCCGTCGGCCCGAATTTCATCATCATCTACCGCCTGTCCATGCTGGACCTGGTGGAAGGTGGCAGCACCTGGGACGAAATCGTCACCCTGGCCAAGGCCATCGAGGCCGCTGGCGCGACGATCATCAACACGGGCATCGGCTGGCACGAGGCGCGCATCCCGACCATCGCCACCAAGGTGCCGCGCGCGGCCTTCACCAAGGTCACCGCCAAGCTCAAGGGCGAGGTGAAGATTCCGCTGATCACCACCAACCGCATCAACACGCCGGAGGTGGCCGAGCAGGTGCTGGCCGAGGGCGATGCCGACATGGTGTCCATGGCCCGGCCGTTCCTCGCCGACCCGGAGTTCGTCAACAAGGCGGCCGCCGGTCGCGCCGACGAGATCAACACCTGTATCGGCTGCAACCAGGCCTGTCTGGACCACACCTTCGGCGGCAAGCTGACCAGCTGCCTGGTCAACCCGCGCGCCTGCCATGAAACCGAGCTGAACTACATCCCGGTCGCCCAGGGCAAGAAGATCGCCGTGGTCGGCGCCGGCCCGGCCGGCCTGTCCGCCGCCTGCGTGGCGGCCGAGCGTGGCCACCACGTGACGCTGTTCGACGCCGGCAGCGAGATCGGCGGCCAGTTCAACGTCGCCAAGCGCGTGCCCGGCAAGGAGGAGTTCCACGAAACCCTGCGCTTCTTCCGCAATCGCCTGGACAGCACCGGCGTGGACGTGCGCCTGAACACCCGGGTCAGCGCCGAGGCGCTGGTCAAGGGTGGCTTCGACGAAATCATCCTGGCCACCGGCATCGTGCCGCGCACCCCGGCGATCCCCGGCATCGAGCACCCGAAGGTGATCGGCTACCTGGACGCCATCCTCGAGCGCAAGCCGGTCGGCCGGCGCGTGGCGGTGATCGGCGCCGGCGGCATCGGCTTCGACGTCTCCGAATACATCACCCATGACGGCGTTTCCACCAGCCTGGACCGCGAGGCGTTCTGGAAGGAGTGGGGCATCGACCTCGGTCTGGAAGCCCGCGGCGGAGTGGCCGGCATCCAGGCGCAGCCGCACGCGGCGGCCCGCGAGGTGTTCCTGCTGCAGCGCAAGAAGAGCAAGGTGGGCGACGGCCTCGGCAAGACCACCGGCTGGATCCACCGCACCGGATTGAAGAACAAGAACGTGCAGATGCTAAACAGCGTCGAGTACCTGAAGATCGACGACGCCGGCCTGCACGTCAGCATCGCCGGAGGCGAACCGCAGGTGCTGCCGGTGGACACGGTGATCATCTGCGCCGGCCAGGAGCCGCTGCGCGAGTTGCACGACGGCCTGGTAGCCGCTGGCCAGAAGGTGCACCTGATCGGCGGCGCCGACGTGGCCAGCGAGCTGGATGCCAAGCGCGCCATCAACCAGGGCTCGCGCCTGGCCGCCGAGCTGTAACCCGCGCCCGGCGCGCCGCTCGTCGCGGCGCGTGCGCTGTGGCGAGTGGTTGCCAACGGCATCACGCTGCCCGTCCGAGGCTTTTCCTAGACTGCGAACCCCGCCTGGCGCGGGGTTCGTTGGTTTCAGGGGGTAAGCATGAGTCTGCAGGCCAAGCCTCAGCAGGTCGAAGCGGTGATGTTCTTCCGCGCCGGTGCCATCTGCAAGGAGATGCACCTGGCCGAATTCGAGGCGGTGCTGGACGGGGTGGTGAGTCTGGTGGATTTCGCCGACCAGCAGATCCCCGCCGCCTACGTGCTGATCACGCCGCGCCTGCACATTCGTGCCGTCACCTTCTTCCTCATCGACTTCGACGAATCCGGCCGCGCCGACAGCGGCTGGAACATTCCCTTGCGCCATCTGGCGGAGCAGGGCGTGCGCGGCCCGGATCTGGGCGATGGCGCCATCCGCCTGGCCTGCCGCAGCCGTTGCCCGGTCGCCTGGCACCAGATGCACCTGTGGGACCCGAGCCTCAAGCCCGGCCGCAACGAGCTGCTGCAGCTGCGCGATGCCGCAAAACGCAACAATCTGGGGATTCTCAGCGAGGTGGATGCGCCGGCCGGTGCCGACGCCGGCGGCGGGGACTGGCTGGCCCCGGAGGCGGCCAAGAGCATGGCTGCGCGCCTGGCCCGCAAGGTGGATCTGCAGCATCGCCAGAAGACCGCGCAGTTGATCCGCCAGCAGCGTCTGCGCCTGCAAAGCCTGACCCAGCAGTACGAGGACCAGTTCGCCCGCCTGCGCCTGGAGGCCGAACAGCGGGAGAAGGCGCTGCTTGAGCAGATCGAGACGCTGCAGCAGGTACTGGCCTGCCAGGAGCAGATGAACGTGGACCTCAAGGTGCAGCAGCAGAGCCAGGCCGATCAGTTCCGCCGGGCCCGCGAGGCACTGACCCGCCAGTTGCGCTCGATGGAGCACGACGGGCGCAGCGAGGCAGAGTTACTGCGCGGGCAGTTCGAGCTGGAGCTGCAGGCACGCATTGCCGCGGAGGTCGCCGACTACAAGGACCAGATCGCCGCCTTGCAGGCGGAGCTGGCCAGCCGCAGCGAGCTGGACGCGCAACAGCAGGCGGAAGTGGAACGCCTGCGCCAGAACCAGCTGCGCGGCATCGAGCGCCTGGCCGGACTGGGCGTGATGTTTGTGGTCTATCACCCGGGCACCGGCCACCTGACCATTCCGCTGGCCGAAATCGGCCGCTACCAGGACGACCCCGAGGCGTTTGTGGCGGCCAAGTGCCTGGTGTCCGCCGAGCACTACCGGGAATGGCTGGCCCATTACCAGCAGCCGACCTGCAGCGCCCGCCTGCCCACCGGCGAACGCTGCGCCATGCCCATCGACCGCATCGACACGCCGAGCCGCTTCGTGCGCGGCGAAAGCAGCTGCTGTACGCGGCATCAGGCCAAGGTGCGGGCGGCGCGGGCAGGGGCCTGAGGTTTCACGTAGGGCAGGCAACGTTGTTCCTGGCCGCCGATGCGGCGGTCCGGCGGTCCGGCGCCCAGAAAAGGCGCTGGCCTCCCTACGTAATACCCCGCTCCGAGGCGGGGGTGAGGGGATAGCGGCTGGACTGCGCCGACGGCGCGCCCTAGGCTGAGCCATCCCAAACCGCCTCCACGCCCCATGCTGATCCTGCCCGACTGGTCCCCCGAACCCCCGTTGCAGCGCCTCGAACTCGACTGGCTGGCCCAGGCCGGTGTGGAGGTCGCCGTGTTGCGCCTGGACCTGATCGACCCGCAGCTTTCCGGCAACAAGTGGTACAAGCTCAAACCGCATCTGCGCGAAGCCGCCGCAGCGGGTCGGGCCGGGGTGATGACCCTGGGTGGCGCGCATTCCAATCACCTGCACGCAGTGGCCGCCGCCGGCGTACGCTTCGGTTTCGCCACTGTCGGTCTGCTGCGCGGCGAGCCCTGCGACACGCCGACGGTGCGTGATCTCGAAGCATTCGGCATGCGCCTGCACTGGCTGGGCTACGGCGGCTACCGGGCGCGCCATCGGGAGGACTTCTGGGACGCCTGGCGGCAGCGCTACCCCGATCTGCACCCGGTGCCGGAAGGCGGCGGCGGGTTGCCCGGCGCGCAGGGCTGCGTCGAGCTGGTGGAACTGGCGCGCCGCCAGCTGCCCGCGCTGGGCTGGGACGACTACCACGGCTGGTGGCTGGCGGTCGGCACCGGCACCACCCTGGCAGGGCTGGCGCTGGGCGAGGCGGGACAGCGCCCGGTGCATGGCGCGCTGGCGGTGCCCGAGGACCATGGCGTGCCCCGGCGCCTGGCCGAGCTGGGCCTGGCGCGGGAGCACTATCACCTGTTGCCGGCCTGTCGCGGCGGTTTCGCCCGGCTGGACGACGCCCTGCTGGCCTTCATGCGCGACACCGAGGACGCGACCGGCCTGTCGCTCGAACCGCTGTACACCGCCAAGGCCCTGCTGGCGCTGCGCGAGCGGGTGGCCGCCGGCGAGGTTTCGGCCGGTACGCGGCTGATCTTCGTGCATACCGGCGGCCTGCAGGGCTGGCGCCACTGACCTTTGGTCGCAGGGCCGCGGCACTGCCGGCTTGATGCAAGTCAATCCGGGTGCCAGCGCATGGCGGCACAGTGACATCGTCATTCACCGAGGGTTGTACTACTCATGCAAGGCTTTCGTATTGCCGTCATCGGCGCCGGCGAGACCGGCACCCCGCTGCTCAAGCAACTGCTGACTTCGCCCTTCGTCACCGTGGTGGGCGTGGCCGACCTGGACCTGTCGATGCCCGGCATCGTGCTGGCCCGCGAGTTCGGCGTGCCGGTCACCGACAACTTCATGGAACTGGCCGAGCTGGGCGAACGCGTGGACGTGATCATCGACGTCACTGGCGCGCCCAAGGTGCGCGAGACCCTGCGCAAGCACATGGTCGAGACAGGCAACACCCACACCCTGATCATGCACGAGCGCATTGCCCTGCTGATGATGTCGCTGTCCGCTGGCCGCCTGGTCGGAAGCAAGCACGGCCATCAGGAATACGCCTGAGTCAGCCGCCGGCCTGGCCGTTGAGCGGCCAGGCGTCGGGCATCAGAAAGACTCGTTCCGCTTCCTCCCACACGTCCGTGCGCGCTTCCCGCAGGCGTACCAGCAGTTGCGCCGGCGCCGTGCGCGGCAACTGTTCCAGCCAGTCGTCAAAGTGTTCGGCCGTCCACACCTCCGCGTGCGGCAGTTGCGCAGTGGCCAGCCAGGCCTGGCGGGGCAGCGGCTGCCAGGGGCCTGGCGCGCTGTCCGCGCGCAACGCGGTGAAGCGCTCGCGCGTCAGCCAGTATCCCCGGCAGTGCAGCGGGTGTGCGCCCGCCGGTGCGGCGCAGCCGTCCGGCCAGGGGTAGAACAGATAACCGCCCAGCCAGAATTCAGCCTGAACGTCGTCCGGCCGCAGATCGGCCAGGGCCAGCTTGCCGTGGCGGCTGCTGGAGAGTGGCAACTGGTGGCTGGCCAGGTGATCCAGCTTGCGGTCCAGACGATCCTCGCTGCCCGGGCCCAGCCACTGGGCCGTGTCACGGCCGTTGCCCTGCCGCGGGCCCAGATAGAGCTTGACCGCCAGTTCCAGGTGGTGGACGCCATCCTCGTCGCGCAGCAGCAGGTCCAGCTCGCCCAGGGTGCGGCCACCCAGGCGGATCGGCAGGTTGCAGGCCAGCAGCAGGATGCCGGGCGCGGCCTGCAGGGCGAACTGCCAGAGTCGCTCGTAATACAGGCCCAGACGCCGCAGCGGGCCGCGCGCCAGCCATTCCAGCAGGACGGCGGGCTGCTCGTCGAGGCGCAGCAGCCAGTCGGCCAGTCGCCCCGGCTGGCGCGCCCAGCCACTGCCGGCCAGCGGATGGCGCTGCGGCCATTCGGTCTCCGCGAGCAAGGGTGGCGACAGCAGCGTCCAGGCCAGGTCGCGGACCACGGGCTGGCGCAGGCGGGGCAGCAGGTCGGTGAGTTCGAGGAAGGGATGCATGGTGTCGAGCATAGTTGCGCTGTGCCCGGCGAATGACAAGGTCGGCACGAGGGCTGCCCCTGGCAGCCGCTTTCGCCCATAATTGCCGGCACTTTGGCGCGGCGAACAGGAGTCCCATGGAGCAGTTTCGTAATATCGGCATCATCGGCCGCCTGGGCAGTTCCCAGGTCCTGGAGACCATTCGCCGGCTCAAGCGCTTTCTGCTCGACCGCCACCTCAATGTGATCCTCGAAGAGGAAATCGCCGAGGTGCTGCCCGGACACGGCCAGCAGGTCTGCTCGCGCAAGAACCTCGGCGAGGTCTGCGACCTGGTCATCGTGGTCGGCGGCGACGGCAGCATGCTCGGCGCGGCGCGCGCCCTGGCGCGCTACAAGGTGCCGGTGCTGGGCGTCAACCGCGGCAACCTGGGCTTTCTCACCGACATCCGCCCGGACGAGCTGGAACAGAAGGTCGCCGAGGTGCTGGACGGCCAGTACACCGTGGAGAGCCGCTTCCTGCTGGAAGCCGAGATGCGTCGCAACGCCGTGCCCATCGGCCAGGGCGACGCCCTCAACGATGTGGTGCTGCACCCCGGCAAGTCGACGCGAATGATCGAATTCGAGTTGTACATCGACGGCCAGTTCGTCAGCAGCCAGAAGTCCGACGGCCTGATCATCGCCACGCCCACCGGGTCCACCGCCTACGCGCTGTCCGCCGGCGGGCCGATCATGCACCCCAAGCTGGACGCCATCGTGGTGGTGCCCATGTACCCGCACACGCTGTCCAGCCGGCCGATCGTGGTGGACGGCAACAGCGAGCTGAAGGTGGTGGTATCGCCAAACCTGCAGATCTACCCGCAGGTGTCCTGCGACGGCCAGAACCATTTCACCTGCGCGCCGGGCGACACGGTGACCATCTCCAAGAAACCGCAGAAGCTGCGTCTGATCCATCCGCTGGACCACAACTACTACGAGATCTGCCGTACCAAGCTGGGCTGGGGCAGCCGTCTGGGTGGTGGTGGCGAGTGATGCAGTTCGATCCCGCGCGCGGCTACGACATCATCGGCGATGTCCACGGCTGCGCCGAAGCCCTTGAGCAACTGCTCGAACGCCTCGGCTATCGCCTGCAGGACGGCGTGTGGCGACATCCGCAGCGCATGGCGCTGTTCCTTGGCGACATCATCGACCGTGGCCCGCACATCCGCGAAGCGCTGCACATCGTGCGCGACATGGTCGAGGCCGGGCAGGCGCTGTGCATCATGGGCAACCACGAGTTCAGCGCGCTGGGCTGGGCTACCCCGGCGCCGCCCGGCAGCGGCCGGCTGTTCGTCCGTGAACACGTGCGCCGCCACGCCATCCTGCTGCAGGAAACCCATCGGCAGTTCGAGGCCTACCCCGCCGAGTGGCAGGCGTTCCTCGACTGGTTCCAGGACCTGCCGCTGTTCCTCGACGCCGGCGCCTTCCGCCTGGTGCACGCCTGCTGGGACAGCGAGCTGATCGACATGCTGCGCGTGCATTTTCCCGAGGGGCGGGTCGACCGCGCCTTCGTGCGTGCCGCCGGCCGGCCGGAGAGCTTCGCCGCCCAGGGGTTCAACCGGCTGCTGCGCGGCCTGGACATGCGCCTGCCGGAGGGCGTGGTACTGACCAGCCGCGAAGGCTTCCCGCGCACCTTCTTCCGCACCAAGTTCTGGGAGGAGGACCCGCAGACCTACGGCGACATCGTTTTCCAGCCCGAGCCGCTGCCCCAGCACGTTGCCAGCACGCCGCTGACCCCGCATCAGAAGCGCGAATTGCTGCGCTACGGGCCGGACGAGCCTCCGCTGTTCATCGGCCACTACTGGCGCGACGGCCGACCGGCGCCGATTCGCCACAACCTGGCGTGCCTGGACTACAGCGCGGTGCTGGAAGGTCGCCTGGTGGCCTACCGCTTCGACGGCGAGCATCGGCTGCATGCCGACAAGTTCGTGTGGGTCGAGGTGGATAGCCTGGGGGCGCCGCGATGAGCGCCGTGGCGGTGCTGCGCCTGCCGCTGGAGACCGATCTCAGCGGCTTCCTGGCGCTGTTGAAACGGATGGGCGTGCCTTGCCGGGTCAGTGAGGAAAGCGGCCAGCAGGTGCTCTGGGTGCCGGACACGCTGGCGGCGCAGGTGCGCGAACTGTACGCGCGTTTCCCGCAGGGCGATCCTGATGCGCCCATCGAGGGCGAGGTCGTATCGGCAACGCCGGTGCGCCGCTTCGGCAGCCTGCGCGAGGCGCCGTTCACCGCGCTGATGCTGTTGCTGACCCTGGTGGTGTTCGCCATCACCTGGGGTGGCGAGAACCTGGAGACCATCCGCTGGCTGAGCTTCGCGGATTACGGCATCACCGAGGAATACCTGTACTTCGCCGACCTCGGCCACACCCTCGACAGCGGCCAGTGGTGGCGCCTGTTCACGCCGATGCTGGTGCACTTCGGCTGGCTGCACCTGGCCATGAACAGCCTCTGGTACTGGGAGCTGGGTCGGCGCGTCGAGGCCCATCAGGGGCGCTTCGCCTTGCTGGGCTTCACCTTGCTGTTCGCCCTGGTGTCCAACCTGGCGCAGTACGTGTTCGGGGGTGTGGGCATCTTTGGCGGGTTGTCCGGCGTGCTCTATGGCCTGCTCGGGCACTGCTGGCTGTACCAGAAGCTGGCGCCCAATCCCGCCTACCGGCTGCCGCCGGGTGTGGTGGGGCTGATGCTGGTCTGGCTGCTGGTGTGCCTGTCCGGGCTGGTCACTGCCCTGGGCCTGGGCGCCATCGCCAACGCCGCCCACGTCGGCGGCCTGCTGATCGGCTGCGCCACCGGGGTGCTGGGCGGCTGGCTGGCGCGCCGGCGCTGACTCGCCGCTTCTGTGGGAGCGGGGCGGTTCGCGCTTTTCCCTTAATCCTCACGCCCCGCTAGAATGGCCGGCGTTTCACTTTTCCGGAGTCGGCCATGTCGTCCTTTATCGAAGCCATCGAGAACATCACCCCCGAGATCTACCAGAACCTCAAGCAGGCCGTGGAGCTGGGCAAGTGGCCGGATGGCCGCAAGCTGACCCAGGAGCAGAAGGAAACCTGCCTGGGCGCGATGATCGCCTGGGAGCTGAAGAACCTGCCCGAGGAAGAGCGCACCGGCTTCATGAACGGCCAGGAATGCGGCTCTAAGAGCAAGAAGGCTGCCACCGAAAGCGATCTGTTCGCCCCGGCGTCCGGAACCCGCCACTGATGGTGGAACTCGGACGCGGCGCGCTGGACAAGATGGCCGCGCGCCTGGATGCCCCGGTGCAGTACGCCTTTCGCCTGGGCGAGCTGCAGGTGCCGGTCAATCCGCTGATCGGCAAGACCCTGCGCCTGGAATACCTGGGTGCCATCCATTGCAGCCACTGCGGTCGCAAGACCAACAAGAGCTTCAGCCAGGGCTACTGCTACCCCTGTTTCAAGAAGCTCCCCCAGTGCGACCTGTGCATCGTCAGCCCGGAGAAGTGTCATCACGAGCTGGGCACCTGCCGCGATCCCGAATGGGGCACGAGCTTCTGCATGACCGATCACGTGGTCTACCTGGCCAACTCCTCGGGCATCAAGGTCGGCATCACCCGCGCCACCCAGCTGCCGACCCGCTGGCTGGACCAGGGCGCCACCCAGGCGCTGCCGATCCTGCGCGTGGCCACCCGGCAGCAGTCCGGGCTGGTGGAAGACCTGTTGCGCAGCCAGGTGCCGGACAAGACCAACTGGCGGGCGCTGCTCAAGGGCGACGCCGAACAGCTGGACCTGCCGGCCATCCGCGACCAGGTGTTCGCCGCCTGCGCCGACGGTATCGGCCAGCTGCAGCAGCGCTTCGGCCTGCAGGCGATCCAGACCGTGCCGGATGCCGAGGTGCAGACCATCCGCTATCCCGTCGAGGCGTACCCGGGCAAGATCGTCACCCACGATCTGGAAAAGACCCCGCGGGTCGAGGGCACCCTGCTGGGCATCAAGGGTCAATACCTGATTCTGGATACCGGCGTGATCAACATCCGCAAGTTCACCGCCTACACCGTCGCCGCCAGCTGCGCGTAACCCTGTTTCTTCGACCCGCCGGGTCCGGCGGGTTTCGCGAACATGATTGAGGTTTCCATGCGTACCGAACAGCCGAAAACCATCTACCTCAAGGACTATCAGGTTCCCGATTACCTGATCGACGAGACCACCCTGACCTTCGAGCTGTACGAGGATCACACGCTGGTGCATGCCCAGCTGGTGATGCGTCGCAACCCGCAGGCCGGAGCCGGGCTTCCCCCGCTGGTGTTGCACGGTCAGGAGCTGGAACTGCTCAGCCTGAGCCTCAACGATCGCGAACTGGGCGCCGGCGACTACCAGCTCACCCCGGCTAGCCTGACCCTGCAGCCGGACAGCGCCAGCTTCACCCTGGACAGCACGGTGCGCATCCATCCGGAAAGCAACACCGCGCTGGAAGGCCTGTACAAGTCCGGCACGATGTTCTGCACCCAGTGCGAGGCCGAGGGCTTTCGCAAGATCACCTACTACCTCGACCGCCCGGACGTGATGAGCAGCTTCACCACCACGGTCAGTGCCGACAAGCAGCGCTACCCGGTGCTGCTCTCCAACGGCAATCCGGTCGCCGCCGGCGACGGCGAGGACGGCCGCCACTGGGCGACCTGGCAGGACCCGTTCAAGAAGCCGGCCTACCTGTTCGCCCTGGTGGCCGGTGATCTGTGGTGCATCGAGGACAACTTCACCACCATGAGCGGCCGCGACGTGGCCCTGCGCATCTATGTCGAGCCGGAAAACATCGACAAGTGCCAGCACGCCATGGACAGCCTGAAGAAGTCCATGCGCTGGGACGAGGAGGTCTACGGCCGCGAATACGACCTGGACATCTTCATGATCGTCGCGGTGAACGACTTCAACATGGGCGCCATGGAGAACAAGGGCCTCAACATCTTCAACTCCAGTGCCGTGCTGGCCCGCGCCGAGACCGCCACCGACGCCGCCCACCAGCGCATCGAAGCCATCGTTGCCCACGAGTACTTCCACAACTGGTCCGGCAACCGCGTGACCTGCCGCGACTGGTTCCAGCTGTCGCTCAAGGAAGGCTTCACCGTGTTCCGCGACGCCGAGTTCAGCGCCGACATGAACTCGCGCACCGTCAAGCGCATCGAGGATGTGGCCTACCTGCGCACGCACCAGTTCGCCGAGGACGCCGGCCCCATGGCCCACCCGGTGCGCCCGGATGCCTACATGGAGATCTCCAACTTCTACACCCTGACCGTGTACGAGAAGGGCGCCGAAGTGCTGCGCATGATCCACACCCTGCTGGGCGCCGACGCCTTCCGCAAGGGTTCGGACCTGTACTTCCAGCGCCACGACGGCCAGGCGGTGACCTGCGACGACTTCATCAAGGCCATGGAAGACGCCAGTGGCATCGACCTGACCCAGTTCAAGCGCTGGTACAGCCAGGCCGGCACGCCGCGCCTGCAGGTCAGCGAGGCCTACGACGCCGCCGCCCAGACCTACACCCTGACCTTCGCCCAGAGCTGCCCGGCGACCCCTGGCCAGGCAGAGAAGCAGCCGTTCGTGATCCCGGTCGCCCTGGGCCTGCTGGACGCTCAGGGCAACGACCTGCCGCTGCAGCTGGCCGGCGAAGCCGCGGCCCAGGGCACCAGTCGCGTGCTGTCGGTCACCGAGGCGCAGCATTCGTTCACCTTCGTCAACATGGCCGAGAAGCCTCTGCCCTCGCTGCTGCGCGGCTTCTCCGCGCCGGTGAAGATGAGCTTCCCGTACAACCGCGACCAGCTGATGTTCCTCATGCAGCATGACTCCGACGGCTTCAACCGCTGGGAGGCCGGCCAGCAGCTGGCCGTGCAGGTGCTGCAGGAGCTGGTCGGCCAGCGGCAGCGCGGCGAGGCCATGGTGCTGGATCAGCGCCTGATCGCCGCGCTGCGCACGCTGCTGGAAAACCAGCAGCTGGATCAGGCCATGGTCGCGGAGATGCTCAGCTTGCCGAGCGAGGCCTACCTGGCGGAGATCAGCGACGAGGCCGATGTCGACGCCATCCACGCCGCCCGCGAGTTCGTGCGCCAGCAGATCGCCGAGGCGCTGTACGAGCCGCTGTGGGCCCGCTACCAGGCCAGCCGCGAGCAGTCCCGCCAGACCCCGTATGTGGCCGAGGCGGGGCAGATCGCCCGCCGCAGCCTGCAGAACATCGCCCTGAGCTACCTGATGGAAACGGGCCGCGAGGAAGTGCTGGCCGCCTGCCTGGAGCAGTACGAACACAGCGACAACATGACCGAGCGTCTGCATGCGCTGGCGGTGCTGGTCAACTCGCCGTTCGAGGCCGAGAAGGCCGGTGCGCTGGCCAAGTTCGCCGAGCACTTCAAGGACAACCCGCTGGTCATGGATCAGTGGTTCAGCGTGCAGGCCGGCAGCCCGCTGCCCGGCGGCCTGTCCCGTGTGCAACAGCTGATGGCGCACCCGGCGTTCAACCTGAAGAACCCCAACAAGGTGCGCTCGCTGATCGGCGCCTTCGCCAACCAGAACCACGTGAACTTCCACGCCCTGGACGGCAGCGGCTACCGCTTCCTGGCCGATCAGGTGATCGCCCTGAACGGCTTCAACCCGCAGATCGCGGCCCGCCAACTGGCGCCGCTGACCCGCTGGCGCAAGTTTGCACCAGCCCGCCAGGCGCTGATGCGCGGCGAGCTGGAGCGCATCCTGGCCAGCGGCGAGCTGTCGCCGGATGTGTATGAAGTGGTGAGCAAGAGCCTGGCGTAAGCGGGCGTTGCTGCACCCAAAGGCCGCCCCGGGCAACCGGGGCGGCCTTTTGTTTGCACGGCCGTCCTGCTGCCGACATGCCGCGGTGCGGGTGCCATGGTGGACAAGGAAAGCGTTGTCCACCCTACGCCTTTCTGGCCGCCGGGGCCCTGACTCTGATGTATTCGGCAAACTGGGATGCGGTTTTTCTGGCGCCTTTTTTCCGTCCTTGATCGGCATCATGGAGGCGGGCGCCCGCCAACCGATAGCGTTGCGCCACCTTCCCGACTTCATTAGTCAGCTTGGTAATTCGGGGGAGGCGAGCGAATTGCCAGGCCGTGAGATCGTGCGATGAGAAGACTGTTCCGGCCCGCCGAGGCCCTGATGAATCGCCTGAAGTACCCCCTCAAGTTCCTGGCCATGGGGCTGCTCATGGTGCTGGCGCTGGCCGCCATGCTGTGGGGCATCGCCCGCCAGCAGCAGGCGACCATCGAGCGCGCCGAACAGGAGCAGCACGCCGCCGAGCTGGCCCGGCCGCTGTCCGAACTGGTGCGCCTGGCGCAGCAGCAGCGCGGTCTGTCCGCCCGTCTGTTGGGCGGCGACGGCGGCGCCGAGGCAGCCCTGCGCGAGGTGCAGCGCGACCTGGGCAACGGCCTGGCGCAACTGGAGGAGCGGCTCACTCCGGCCCAGCGCGACGCACTGGCACGGATACGCACGGAGTGGCAGCGCATGGTCGCCGAGCAGCCTGGCTGGAGTCGCGAACAGAGCTTCGGCGCGCATAGCGCCCTGGTGGATGAGCTGCTGCGCCTGCAGGCACGCATCGCCGATGACCATGGACTGACCTTCGACCCCGAGGCAGACACCTACTTCCTCAAGGCGGTGGCGGTGGAGCGCCTGCCGTTCCTGCTCGAGCGCTTCGGGCGCCTGCGTGCGCTGGGTTCCGGTGTGCTGGCGCGCGGCGAGGCGAGCGCCGAGGAACGCGGCATGCTGCTGGTGCGAGTCGACGAGATCAGCACCGGCCTGCGCGACATGCAGGACAGCCTGGACAAGGTGATCAACCTGCACCCGAATCTGCGTGATCGCCTGCAGCGTTCGCTGTCCCGCCTGCGTGAGCGCGGCGGCGAGATCGAAAGGGTGGTGCAGGGCCTGGTCTACCAGGGCGAGTCCTCAATCAGCAGCGAAGCCTTCTACCGGCTGGCCACTGAGACGGTCGATGAAGGCTACCGGCAGATGTTCGAGGTGCTGTTGCCGGAGCTGGACCATCTGCTCGCCGAGCGCAGCGCCCAGGCGCGCGGCGAGCTGTTGCGCAACCTGGCGGTGTTCCTGGGGCTGCTGGTGGTGGTGGGCTACCTGGCGACGGGGGCCTACTGGTCGGTGCTGGGCAGTGTGATCCGCCTGCGCGAGGGCAGCGAGCGGCTGGCCGCCGGCGACCTGACGGTGCGTATCCATCTGGAGGCACGCGATGAACTGGCGCAGGTGGCGGGCAGTTTCAATCACATGGCCGAATCCATGGCCCAGCTGATTGGTGGCATCAAGGGCCATTCGGATCAGGTGGCCGACGCCGCGCACCAGTTGGCGGCGGCCTCCGGGCAGATCCGCGTGGCGACCCAGCAGCAGAACGATGCGGCCTCCAGCATGGCGGCGGCGGTGGAACAGATGACGGTCAGCATCGAGGACATCAGCCGCAACGCCGCCAGCGCCGACGAACTGGCCAGCCGTTCGGGTCAGCTGTCGCGCCAGGGTGGCGAGATCGTCGCCTCGGTGGTCGGCGAGATCGGCGGCATCGCCGACTCGGTGGCCCATTCGGCGCGCACCATCGACGCGCTGGGCGAGCGCTCCGGCCAGATCGCCAGCATCGTCGACGTGATCGGCAACATCGCCTCGCAGACCAACCTGCTGGCGCTCAACGCGGCCATCGAGGCGGCGCGCGCCGGCG
>NZ_JBOY01000026.1:0-41044 GCF_000647775.1 Pseudomonas sp. RL
CAAGGAAATCAACAGCGTCGACGACCTCAAGGGCCTGAAGATCCGCATGCCGGGCCTGGGCGGCGAAGTGCTGGCCAAGCTGGGCGCGACCACCGTCAACCTGCCGGGTGGTGAAATCTTCACTTCCCTGCAGACCGGCGCCATCGACGCCACCGACTGGGTCAGCCCGTACAACGACCTGGCCTTCGGCCTGAACAAGGCCGCCAAGTACTACTACTTCCCGGCCTGGCAGGAGCCCCAGGCGCTGGTCGAGCTGCTGGTCAACAAGTCCGCCTACGAGAAGCTGCCGGCCGACCTGCAGGTTATCGTCAGCGAGGCCGCCCGCTCCGCCGCACTGGACATGATGGACGACTACACCTTCAACAACGCCAAGGCGCTGCCGGTCCTGCTGGAGCAGGGCACCGTGCTTAAGCGTTTCCCGGACGCGGTTCTGGCTGCGCTGCGTGAAACCTCCGCGCAGGTGCTGAACGAAGTGGCTGCCCAGTCCGATCTGAACACCCGCATCCATGCCTCCCAGGAAGCCTTCCTGAGCAAAATGCGTGAAACCATGCAGATCACCGAGAAAGAGCTGTACAACTGGCGCTAAGCGCCTGGGGTTGATAAAGCGGAGCCTCCGGGCTCCGCTTTTCGTTTCCGGCCCACCTGCCTTTGTGTCGTTTCCAGGCAGCTCGCGACTGAAGCCGCTCCTACGGGTTTCCCAGCGGGCCGCCATCCGACGGTTTTTTGATCCGGCCTGCAAAAAAGCATTTAAGGTTTGCCGTAATTTTGTCGCCTCTGTTAATCAAGCGAACCCGTTTTCTGGAATGCATCATGGAAATCAGTCGGTCCCTCAAGCCCGTCCAGCTCGGCACCGTGGAAACCGCAACCGCGCGCGCCCAGGCGCCGGTCGGCAAGCGCGAGCGCCAGCAGGCCGGCGAGCCGCAGATGAGTCTTGAACCTCTGCAGGAGAGCCTGAATGCGCTGCCGGACGTTGATCTGGCGCGAGTGCAGGAGATCAAACAGGCCCTGCAGTGCGGCGAAATTCCCCTCGACACCGAGGCGCTGGCCGCCAGCATCCTGGCCTATCACGGTGGTCAGCAGGCGTGAGTCAGAAGGCCAAGCTACTGGCGGTAATCGAAAGCGACATCGCCGCCGATCTCGAGGCATTCGGCCAGGTTCTGCCCCTGCTGGACGAGCTGCATGACCGACTGCTGGCGCACGACGGGCTGGCCATCGAGGCCCTCAACCGTCGCCTGGACCCCTGGCTGGCCGCCATTGCCGAGCGTGACGCACGGCGCGGCAAGATTCTCGGCGCCTTCGGCCTGTCGATGGATGCCGCGAGCATGGCACGTCTGCTGGCTGCGTACCCTGCTTCCCAGCGTGAGGCGCTGACCCGCCAGTGGCAGCGGCTGGGCGAAATCGCCCACGACTGCCGCCAGCGTAACGAGCGTAATGGCCGGCTACTGGCCATGCACAACGAAATTCTCAGCCAGCTCCTGACCGGGGCCGGCCAGGAAGCCACCGTCTACGGCCAACAGGGCTACTGACGGATTCACGGTGGCCGGCAGCATTGCTGGCCGCCAGTGACTCGCCCTCCTCCCGCGCTCCCCTACCTCTGCCTGTCAGGCTTTTGGCGCTTAAGTTCGCGTCCCGGCGGGTCGCTCTTATGGAGCAGACGAAGCAACCGGAAAGCCGGAAAGGTTTTTTCCGCCCTGCGCTGCGCCTGGGCCGGGCGGAAACTCCGTTTCTGCGGATTGGCGCGCGAACCGCGAATATTCCACACGTGGCAATTTGGCATCGTAATTGCCTGCCTACGAACCAGAGGTGCTCAGACATGACGACTTACGATTCCAACTACGCCTATACCATGGCCACTCAGCTGGCCCAGTACGACACCCAGTACAGCTATACGCGCCTGGATCGCAACAAGACCAACTACACCGCACAGCAGACCGCGCTCAACTCGCTGAGCTCGGCGCTGAGCACCTTCCAGACCAAGCTGAGCAGCCTGAACAGCATCAGCGGTTCGATCCTGCAGAACAAGGCCACGCTGAGCAGCGAGGGTTATGCCACCGCCAATGTGACCTCCAAGGCACAGGCGGGAAGCTATCAGTTCTTCGTCAAGCAGTTGGCCAGCAAGGATCAGTTCGCGTTGCAGGGGCTGAGCGACGCCACCCTGGTGGATGGCAGCGCTGCCGCTCTGGGCGGTGAGCTGACGTTGACCCAGGGCAGCGAGTCGTTCAAGGTCGATCTGAGCGATGTCACCACGCTCAGCCAGCTGGCCGGCAAGATCAATGCGGCTGCGGATAACACCGGGGTGCAGGCCACGCTGGTGCGCAGTGGTAGTGGTGCCAGCGCGACAACCAATCTGGTCTTGAGCAGCACAGAGACTGGTGCTGAGCAGGCCATCACTCTCGGCTTCGTGCCGAGTGCGGCCGGCTTCGAGCATGACGCACTACAGGACGCGCTCGTGGGGGCCAGCGCGAAGCAGAGTCTCTCCCTCGCGCAGGATGCCGAGGTCTATCTCGGTGCCGATACCAGTGGTATCAAGCTCACCAGCGCCTCCAATACCTTCTCCAACATCATCGATGGCGTCAGCCTGACCTTCACCAAGGCCCACGCCGCCGGTGACCAGGCGCTGTCCATCGACATCGCCCAGGACAACGACGGCACCAAGGCCAAGGTCCAGGAGTTCGTCGATGCCTACAACGCTCTGGCCGGCGAGCTGAATAAGCTTACCGCCAGCGGTTCGGAAGACAGCAAGCGCGGTGCGCTGGCCGGCGACGGCACGGTGCGTTCGATCAAGAGCATGATCGACAACATGATCCGCAAGGGGGTGACCGTCGACGGGCAGCAGGTTTCGCTGGTCTCCCTGGGCATCAGCAATACCCGCGAAGGCACCCTGACGCTGGACAGCGCTCGCCTGGAAAAGACCCTGGCCAGCAATCCCGGCGCGCTGGATGCGCTGTTCAAGGGTACCGGTGGCACCGACAAGGGCATCCTCGGCGGCCTGCTGGACCGTGAATCCGGCCTGGCCAAGTACACCAGCAGCGTCAATGGCATCCTCAAGAACCGCAAGGACAGCATCGCCGACTCGCTCAAGCGGGTCGAGAAGGAGCGCGAGCGCGTCGACACCCAGTACGACAACCTCTACCAGCGCTACCTGAAGCAGTACACCAACCTGGTCACCATCATGAGCCAGATGGAACAGACCTCCGGTCTGTACTTCACCTGATACGGAACCGCCATGTACCAAGAAGACACCTACGACAGCTACCGCATGGTCGACCTGGAATCCCGGGTCGCCGCCGCTTCGCCCTACGATCTGGTGCTGGTGCTGTTCGACGGCCTGCTCGACGAACTGGAGCGTATGCGTGGCCATATCGAGGCCAAGCGTTATCTGGAGAAAGGCCGGTCCGTCGAGAAATGCGTGAACATTCTCAACGGTCTGTCCAGCGCGCTGGATTTCGACAGCGGTGGCGACGTGGTGACCGGCCTGGCGCGCCTGTATGACTACATGATCTACCGGTTGACCGATGTCAGCGTGACCCTGTCCCTGGAAGGCGTCGACGAAGTGGTCGGTTTGTTGCGCGAACTGCGCGAAGGCTGGGAGGGCGTGCGTGACGCCCGCCGATGACCTGCAACGCCTGCTCGACCTGCGTGTGCGCTTCGAGCAGGTGCTGCACCGAGAGGCCTGGGACGATCTCAAGGCGGTCGATTCGGCGCTTCGCGAACTGCTGATCGACCTGCGCCGCCACCAGCCCCTCTCGAAGGAGGTGCTGGACGCCTGCCGAGATGTCCAGCAGATCCACGGCCTGGCGCTGCAGCGCTGCCAGGACGAATGTCAGCGCCTGCGCATTCTGATGAACCATTCCGAACAGCCCGCGGACGGCCCAAGTGCCTACGCCTGGGTGGAGAGCCTGCGGTGAATACAGCCACTCAACTCGGCAACGCCCAGCCGCTGGCGGGGAATCCCCTGCTGCAACAGGGTGCAGCGGCCGCAACGCCGCAACCCGCACCGTCGGCCAGTGAGCACGGTAGCCCGAATCCCGAGACCCTGCCGTTCGATGCAGAGCTTCAGGCGCTGCTCGCCACCCTGCCCGGTCTGCAGGGGGGCGAGTCCGCCGAAGGCGATGCCGCCGCCCAGGCCCCATCTCCCGCAATCCCCGCTCCAGTCGAACAGGGCCCCGAGCACGCCGAGGCGTTGCTCGGCCTGCTGTCCGCTCAGCAGCAACAGCAGGTACACGCACAGCAGGCACCCCAGGCATCCGTGAGCAAGACTGCGGCTCAGGCAGCGCGGGTGCCTGAAACGCTGCCGGGACTCCAGACCGCTGTGCCGCCGCAGGCCCCGGCTGACGCCGCGCTGCGGAATGCGCAGCCCCTGCCGGCGCAGTCGATGCCGGCGCAACAGCTTGCCGACGGGCCGGGCCCGGTCGCACTGCGAGCTGAGTCATTCATGGTCTTGGGCAGCAGCGAAGGCGCAGGTCCGCTGGAACCACTGCATTCGGCGGCCGCAGTGCGTGCGCCTGCTGACGCAGCACCCGTACCGGGCGCCGGTGCACCGGCTGGCGCAGCCTCCGAACGCCTGCTCCGGCTCGAGGGCAACGACGCGCAGCGAGGCGAACAGATGATGCAGGCCTTGCGCAATAGCGTCCAACTGCAGGTCCAGCAGAACCAGCAGGTGGCCACCATTCGTCTCGACCCGCCGGAGCTGGGCAGTCTGGAGATCCAGGTCAGCCAGGAATCCGGACGAATTAGCATTCAAATCAGCGCGGCCCAGGCCGATACCCTGAGATTGCTGCAGCAAACCAGTGACCGGCTGCGCCACGAACTGCTCAACCAACAGTTCGTGCAGGTTAGCGTGCAGGTGGGTGGCGAAGGTCACTCGGGGCAACAGTCGCGCCAGAACCAGGGAGGTTCCGGTGAGGCGCTGGTGCTTGGCAATCCGCTGCAGGACATCGGCGATGCCAGTTCGCACGCAGCGCCTCGCGACGTGCTGGCCACGGTTTGATGCCTTCCGTTCCATTGCAAGAGAAAGAATATGTCGTCCCGCGTTGTCGTCTCGCTCCTGGTGCTGAATATCCTGCTGGTCGTTGGCGGCACCGCCGTGAATTTCTTCTGGAAGAAACCCATCGCTGATTTCTTTGCTGCGGCGGGAGAGACGAATGGCGCAGTACGTCCTGATCCGGTAGACCTTTCCAAATTCCAGTTTCTGAACGTGGAAAAGATCTACGTAAACCTGCGGGGCAACCAGCGCGAGCACTATATGGTGATCGACCTGGCTGTACAGGTCAGCGCCAAGATCGACAAGAAGGAGCTCCAGCAGTTCGCGCCGGTGGTGCGTAATTCGGTCGTCGCACGCTTGTCCGGCATGCGTTACGAGGTGGTGCGCAGTCTGAGCATCGCGGAGCTGCAGCTACTGCTCGAAGAGGCACTCCGTCATGACATTGTCGAACGTAACCTGCGGGTGTCCTTCGAACACCTCCTGGTCAACAAGTTGCTGGCCCAGTAGCCATGAACGCCTCCTGCGCTGCCGAACCCGTCCTTCGTCACGAGCCCTCACCGATGCTCGCGCCGCAGGAAGAGCAGCGCTGGCTGTTGCGCTATCTGCCGCTGGTCAAGCGCATTGTCAGTCAGCTGTCGCTGCAGGCCAGCTCGGCACTGGATCGCGAAGACATGGAGCAGATTGGCCTGTTGGGGCTGCTCGACAGCCTGCGTCGCTATGGCGAGCCGGATGAGGGCTTTGCGCGCTTCGCCAGCCTGCGGGTGCGAGGTGCCATCCTCGACGAACTGCGCCGCCAGGACTGGCGGCCGCGGCCGGTGCGCCAGCAGACCCACAAGCTGCGCGATGCCGTGCGCGAGCTGACCCGCCGGCTGGGCCGCGAGCCCACCGACGAGGAAGTCATTACCCATACCGGTTTGAGCGAGGAGGCCTACCAGAACTATCTGGTTGACCTGTCCTGCGAAGCCATCGAAAGCCTCGATGGCCTGCTGCAGGCTGGCCAGGAAAGTCGCTTCGGCGATAACGGATTCGAGGAGCAGGTGCAGCGCGAGCGTCTGCTGGCCCAGGTATTGGGTCTGCTGCCGGAGCGCGAGCAACTGGTCCTCACCCTCTACTACCAGCACGAGCTCTCCCTCAAGGAGATCGCGCTGGTTCTGGAACTCAGCGACGCACGCATCTGCCAGCTGATCAAGCAGGCCATCCAGCGCGCCTGCGCCTTGTTGAACGAGCCTAACAAGCCCTAACCAGTCGAGCCCGTCATGCAGAAGATACTTGGATCCCTCATCATCGTTGCCTGTGTTCTCGGTGGCTACGCACTGGCCAACGGCGAACTGGCGATGCTCTGGCAGCCGGCGGAAATGCTGATCATCGTGGGTGCCGCACTCGGCAGCCTGGTGGTCGGCAATCCCAAGGAAGTGCTGATCGAAATGGCCAAGCAGGCCAAGGGCGTGGTCGTCTACAAGCGCCGTGGCGAAGAGTTCCAGCGCCAGTTGCTGATGCTCCTCTACGAACTGCTGGAAATGGTCGAGATCGGCGGTCTTAAGGTGCTCGACGAACACATCGAGGCGCCCGAGCAGAGCAGCGTGTTCGGCAAGTACCCGATGATCATCGCCGAGCCCAACCTGATGGCCTTCATCGCCGACAACTTCCGCCTGATGGCCATGGGCAAGATCAGCGCTCACGAACTGGAAGGCTTCCTCGAGCAGGAACTGGAGGCCATGGAGGAAGCCCTGCTGCTGCCGTCCCGCTCGCTCAACCAGGTGGCCGAGGCGATGCCCGGCTTCGGTATTCTCGCGGCGATCATGGGCATCATCATCACGATGGGCAACATCGGCGGCTCGGTGGCCGAAGTGGGTGCGCACGTGGCCGCCGCGCTGGTTGGTACGTTCCTCGGCATCTTCTTCTGCTACTGCGTGATGCAGCCGCTGGCCAACGCCATGACCCAGCGCATTCGCACCGAGATCTCGGCGCTGGAATGCGTGCGTACCACCCTGGTCGCCCACGTCGCTGGCAAGCCCACCCTGTTGTCGGTGGACGCCGGCCGCAAGCTGATCGAGCAGGACGTCAAGCCCGCCTTCAGCCAGCTGGAAGCCTGGGTCAACCGCTATGAAGAAGAGCGGGACGCGGCATGAGCCTGAAAAAGAAGCGGGAGGGCGAGAAGGAAATTGTCGTCAGGCGGCGCAGCAAGAAAGGCCACGGCGAAGCCCACAGCGGTGCCTGGAAGGTCGCCTTCGCCGACTTCACCCTGGCGATGATGGCTTTGTTCATGGTGCTGTGGATCATCAACCCCAGCAAATCCTCCGCGCCGATCACCGCCGAAGACCCGGTCAGCAACCCCCTGATGGAAGGCATGATCAACATCTTCGACGGTTTCGATGCACCGGTGGAGCTGGAAGCCAGGCCCTCGCAGCCGGAACCGCAGCCCGAGCCGAAAAAGGCCGACGAAGCCACCGAGGAGCCGATTCCCAGCAAGATCTACCGCACCCGTCAGGAGCTGGAGCAGCTGGCCGAGCTGATTGACGTACTGTCCGGCAAGCTGGACGCGCTGACGAACCTGGAGGTGGCGGTGGTGCCGCAGGGGCTGCGCATCCTGATCAAGGATGACGAACAGCGCTACATGTTCGAGCGCGGCAGCGCCAAGCTGAATCCACACTTCAAGACCTTGCTGGGCAACCTGGCAGAGGTTCTTTCCAAGGTGGAAAATCGCATCATCATCAGCGGCCACACCGACGCCATCCAGTACCGGCGCAGCGCGCTGTACAACAACTGGAACCTGTCCGGTGACCGCGCCCTGGTGGCCCGCAATGTCCTGGTGCAGTCCGGCCTGCCGGGCGAGCGCATCCTGCAGGTCACCGCCCTGGCCGATGTGATGCCGCTTAATCCGCTGGAGCCCACCGATGGGATCAACCGCCGCATCGAGCTGCTGTTGCTGACCGAGCGGGCCGAGGTGCTGTACCGCGAGCTGTTCGGCGAGGCCTATCCGCAGGCGAAGCTGAATCGCCAGCTGGCGCCGTCCGGTACGTAAGCGATCGACGCTGTTCCGGCCGGCGGCTGGCTTACCCCCACCGCCGGCTGGAAATCACCCGAAGCGGCAGCCACGCATGCTCTCTCCGTAGGAGCGACTTCACTCGCGAGCGTCTGGGTTCGGCCGCACCTAAGGCGGCTCAGGTTGTAGGGTGGACAACGCTTTGTTTGTCCACCGTTATGCGGCGCCCTCGGGCGGCCAGAAAAACGCTGACCGCCCTACGCCCTACAGGTGCGCCGCGCACGTGGCCAGCAGGGGCGTCAGGGCCAGCAGGCCGCCCAGTTTCACCCAGTTCGGCAGCGTACGGCGCCTGCTCCTGACCGGGGTGGCAGAAGGCGGCACGCTCGGCGCGGGTAGCGCCTCCTCCCCTGTCTCCGGTTCGATGAACTCCGGATTGAACAGATAGCCACGACGCGGCAGGGTCTGGATGATGTTCCGCCCCTTCTCGTCGCCGAGAAGCTGCCGCAGCACATAGATCTGCTGGTTCAGGCTGCCCTGGCTGACCACACGGTCAGTCCAGCCGTACTCGAGCAACTCCTCGCGGGTGACCACCTCGCCCGGGCTGCGCAGCAGGCGTTCCAGCACGCGGCTGCCCGCGTAACCCAGTTCAATGCGTTGGTCGCTCCCCTGAGGACGCAATTGGTATTGGCGCGCCTGGAAAAGGAGACGGCAGTCACCCTGGCCGGTACGCAGGCGGATGACTTCGCGAGTCGATTGGCTTTGAGGGATCATGGCAATGAAGGACTGTCAGTGATGGAGGCGTCAAAAAAACCGTGAACTGCGTCGGTGAGTGACTTTTTGCAAGGTTCGTTCCGGGCGGTTGCCAGTCCCCTGTGGCCGGGTGACGAAAGGCGGCTTCTGCGAAGCGGGTCACAAATCGCCGGCCAATAAAAAACCCCGCCGAAGCGGGGTTTTTTTGCCAGTACCGAACCCTCTGCAGCGGGTCCGGTATGACGGTGGCGCTTAGCCCAGCAGGGACAGGGCCAGGCCGCCCATCTGGCTGGTTTGCTTAAGCATGGCGACGCTGGACTGCATCAGCATGTTCTGCTTGGTCATCTTGGTCGACTCGGCGGCGAAGTCGGTGTCCATGATGCGGCCCATGGCGGTGTTGGTGTTGTCGGCCATGTTGGCCAGGTTGTTGATGGTGTGGTTAAGGCGGTTGATGTTGGCACCCAGGGCGCCACGAGCGGTGCCCACGTCGGCTAGCAGATCGTCCAGAGTATCGATCATGGTATTGGCAGCAGCCAGGGTGTTGATGGCACCCGAGGCGCCGCCAATCACGGTGTTGCTTGTGATATCACCGATCTGCGTGGATACGTCGACATCGGTACTCTCAGCAGTAGAAGAGCCAATCTGCAGAGTGAGTGCAGTACCCAACTTGGCAGTAGCGCCCGAGAAGAGCGGGTTGTCCGCACCGTAGCTGGTATTGCTGATGATGTTCTCCAGCTCGGCGGCCAATTCGGTGAACTCAGCATCCAGCGCTGCACGGTCGTCGTCGCTGTTGGTGCCGTTGGCGGACTGGCTGGCCAGGTCCTTCATGCGCAGGACAATGTTGCTGAACTCGTTCAGTGCGCCTTCGGCGGTCTGCAGCAGGGAAATGCCGTCCTGGGCGTTGCGCTGGGCAACCGACTGGCCGCGAGCCTGGGCGTTCAGGCGGGTGGCGATCTGCAGGCCGGCGGCGTCGTCAGCGGCGCTGTTGACACGGAAGCCAGTACCCAGACGCTGCTGGCTGACACCCAGAGCGGTGTTGGACTTGGCCATGTTGGTCTGGGTCAGCAGAGCGGCGTAGTTGGTATGAATCGAGATGGCCATGTTGGGCCTCCTTCAAAGAAATCTGTCTTTTGGAAAGCTGGCTTCGATTGCCTGCTAATCCCTCAAGGCGACGCTTTCGCGAGGAGGCTTAAATGTTTTTTGAAAATAATTGCAGATGGCTATCACGGTGGCGCCGCGCACTTCACCTGTAGGGGCTCGCGGACAATTCGCTCCCGGTCGGCTTATTCCCCACCCATGGCAAAATTCGGCAGCCGATCCACCGGCTGGGTGAAGGCGAACGGAATGGATTCCAGCGCCATGCCGACGTTGCGTTGGATGACGAAGTGCAGGTGCGGGCCGGTGCTGTTGCCGGTATTGCCGGAGCGGGCGATGGGTTGGCCCTGGGCGACCCGCTGGCCCTCGCGCACGCGCACCGAGCCCTGTTGCAGATGCAGGTAGACGCCCATGGTGCCGTCGTCATGGAGGATGCGGACGTAGTTGCCGGACGGATTGCCGGCCCGGCCGCTCTGATGGTTTTCCAGGCTGACCACCACGCCGGCACGGGCGGTCAGAATCGGCGTGCCGACGGGCATGGCGATGTCCACCGCATGGCGGCCCTTGGGGGTGAAGTGGCTGTAGCGACCGTTCGGCCCCTGTGACAGGCGAAACGGTCCGCCCAGCCAGGGCAGCGGGTAGCGGCTCTGGGTCGGCAGCAGCCGTGGATCGCCCAGCACATGGCGCAGGCGCGGGGTATAGCTCGGCGGCCGGGCGGGATCACGGGGCGCCAGGGTGAGCAGGCGGATATGGCTGCGTGGCGGCAGGATCCAGCGAATGGGCTGGTCCGGTACGCCAACGGCGTTGTCGACGTCTTCCAGGCTGAGCTCGATCTGCACCGGCGCATACATCTCGTTGTGCACCCGCAGGGTTTCGCCGGCTGCGTGACGGCTGATGTCCAGATGGACCCGCGACTCCAGCCGCTCCTCGACCTCGTCGTTCAGCCGCAGCACGGCCGCGCCGGGAACGGCGCGGTCACTGTAGGTGACCACGCCGGCGGCGTCGGTGTACTTATAGACCGTCAGGCTGCTGGCCTGGGCGGCGGTGCCTAGCAGAGCGGCGGCGATGACGAACAGGCGAAGCGGCATGGCATCGGCAGGGTGCAAGGGGGCGAGCCGAGAGACTAGCGAGGCCGCTGTTCGATGGCGACAGGCAGGGTGTCAGGCTGTGAAGGGCTCGGCTTTACGGAGCGCCGTCGCGGACAAGTCCGCTCCCGCGAAGCGCGGCCTGCGCGCACTTGTGGGAGCGGACTTGTCCGCGAGCCCTTTGGGCAGACGCCTCAGCCGCCCGGCACGAAATGCCGCTGGGCGGTGCCGCGGGCGATCTGCCGGGACAGGTACTCGAGCTTCTGTGGATCGCTGTCCACGAAGCGCACGATGAGTTGCAGCCACTCGCTGGTAGGCTTGGGCTCGGCGGCGGCAATGGCGTGCACGTAGCCGTTCAGACGGGCCACGTCGTTGTCCTCGCCGTGCTGCAGGTCCAGCACGGCGCTTTCCAGAACCTGTGGCACCAGTCCAGCGCGGTTGATCAGCAGCGAGGCATCCTTGAGGCTGAGGGCCTTGATCAGGCAGGGCAGCGTGCCGCCGGACAACCGCAGCTGGCCACGCGAGCGGTTATTGGCGGGTTTGGCGGGCTCGGCTGCCCTGGGGGCCGGTTTCGGCCTGGGTGCGGGGTCCGCAGGGGCGGCTGCCATGGGGGGAGCCTCGACAGCAGGCTCCACCGCGATCGTGCTGGCGGCAGGCGCAGAGGATGCTGCCGCGCGTCCCGCGGTCAGCGTGCTGACGGAGTCATTGGCGAGGGTGCTGGTAAAGCTGGGCGCGGCCTGGGAGTGCAGATCATCGAGACGGCCAGTGCTTTGCAGGGCCTTCTTGACCTTGGAAAGCAGTTGCTCGCTGGTGAAGGGCTTGCCGATGTAGTCGCTGACCCCAGCCTGTACGGCCTGAACCACATTGCTCTTGTCGCCACGGCTGGTGACCATGATGAACGGGGTTTTCTTGAGCCCCTCTTCGCTGCGGCACCAGTTGAGCAGGTCGAGGCCGGACATCTCCGGCATTTCCCAGTCGCAGAGAATCAGGTCGACGCTGTTGCGGCTGAGAAATTGCTGCGCCTTGCGCCCGTTGGCGGCTTCTTCGACGCGAATTCCCGGGAAATGGACGCGCAGACCCTTCTTAACCAGATCGCGGATGAACGCGGCATCATCCACTATGAGAACACTGACTCTGCTCATCGGCCCTTCCTTCAACTCGTGGGGGCAAGCATAGCGCCCTCTAATAGCCAAACGCCATGACTGTCGACGGAAGGCTGGAGGCATGGCCTGGCGCTTTGCACGATAAGCGTGCGCCCCGCTGGTTTCAGCGTATCGGCAGACTGCCCGTTCGCTTTAGGCGTTCGCGCCGGATGGCTGGCGGACAGGTGGGCTCATGTCAAATCGCCGACCAATGGGCGAGCAGCTGCGGCAGTTGATCGAGACGGCTGATCTGCGCGTCGGGCGCGGCCTCGCCCTGCCAGGCGAGGCCGCGCGGGTTGTACCAGATGGCGCCCAGGCCGGCGGCCCGGGCGCCCTGGATATCGTCCAGTGGATGATCACCCACGTGTACCGCCTCGCCGGGCGCCACCCCGGCGCGACGCAGCGCCTCGCGAAACGGTAGCGGGTCGGGTTTGCCCACGCCAAGCTCCTCGGCACACAGGGCGAACTGGAAATAATCGGCCAGGCCCAGGCGGCGCACATCCGCATTGCCGTTGGTCAGCACGGCCAGCCGGTAACGGTTGGCCAACACTTCAAGGGTCGGGTGAACGTCAGGGAAGAGGCTGACCCGGTGCCGCGCGGCCAGGAACACCTGGAAGGCCTGCTCGGCCAGCTCGCGGGCTTCCTCGTCCTCATAGCCTGCATTGCGCAGGGCGCGCAGCAGTACGCGGCGGCGCAGCTCGCTGATGCGGTGCTTGAGCGGTGGCTCGGCGGCGACCAGTTCGGACCGGATGTGCCACAGCTGCTCGACCTCCGCTTCGCCGATGCGCGGTGCGGCGCCGAGCAGCCACTCGCGCAGCGCGGTCTCGGCGCTTTCCAGCACCGGGGCGACTTCCCACAGGGTGTCGTCAAGATCGAAGGTGATCAGTTGAATGCTCATGGCTTGTCACTGCTGCGGCGCCTGGCGCGGGGATGACTGCTGTCGTAGACCTTGGCCAGGTGCTGGAAATCCAAATGGGTATAGATCTGCGTGGTGCCGATGTCGGCGTGGCCGAGCAGCTCCTGCACGGCGCGCAGATCCTGGGACGATTCCAGCAGGTGGCTGGCGAAGCTGTGGCGCAGCATGTGCGGATGCAGGTGCTGGCCAAGCGTCCGGACACCGGCCTGGCGCATCTGCTGGCGAACCACGCGCGGGTGGATGCGTGCACCGCGCACGCCGATGAACAGCGCATTGTCCTGTGGCGCCAGCTGCGCTCGCTCACGCAGCCACACGCGCAGCGCTTCGCGGGCCTGCCGGCCGACCGGCAGCACACGGGTCTTGTTGCCCTTGCCGGTGACGCGCACCAGGCCGGCGTCCAGATCCAGGTCGGCAAGTTCCAGGCCGACCAGCTCACCCAGGCGCAGGCCGGAGGAATACAGCAGTTCGAGCATGGCGTGGTCGCGACGGGCGACGGCGTCGTCGCCCACTGTTGCGTCCAGCAGTTGCATGGCGCGGTCGGTATCCAGCGTGCGCGGCAGGCGACGTTCGCCCTTGGGGGGCGACAGGCCGACCGCCGGGTCATGGCGGCAGCGCCCTTCGCGCAGCAGGTAGCGGTAAAGGCCGCGCACGGCCGACAGGAGTCGGGCCAGGCTGCGTCCGGACAGGCCCTGGCCGTGCAGCTCGGCCAGCAGCAGACGCAATTGCTGCGGCGTCAGCGAGGCCCAGTCCGCAACTCCCTGTTGCGCACACCAGGCGAGCACCTTGCCGAGGTCACGGCGGTAGCCGTCCAAGGTATGCGCCGACAGCTGGCGCTCGCTGCGCAGCTGTTCGAGGTAGGTGTCGAGGTCGGTTTGCATGGGGCGTCACCGGTGGGAGCGGACTGGTCCGCGAGCTCTTCTTGCAGGCCGCATCCAAGAGCTCGCGAATGAATTCGCTCCCACGGTTCGGGTCAGCGCACCTGGCGCAGCGGCGAGGCGCAGCGCGGCAGCACGCGGGCCAGCACTTCGGCGACGTAGCCGAGGAACAGGGTGCCCAGCGAGCTCTTGTAGTGCTGCGGGTCGGGGCTGCCGATGGCCAGCACGCCCAGCTGGCCCTGGTTGCCCAGGCCGATGACGGCGGCGGAGCCGATCTGCCCGCTGTCTTCGCCGAACAGGAATTCCAGCTCGTCGGGGCGCAGGGCGCCGCAGGTGGCGCGGCCGGCGTTCAACAGCCCGCCGATGGCCTGCTGGGCCTGGGCGAGCGGCATGACGCGGCCGACATCGCAGGGCGTGTCGCGAAACAGCACCAGGCTGACGTAGGGCACCTGGAAATCATGGCGCAGGCTGTCTTCCACGGCGCTGACCAGGTCCTCGAGGCTGCCGGCGTCCAGCAGGGCGAGCACCAGTCGCTTGCTCTTGTCGAACAGGCGGTCGTTGTCGCGCGCCACGTCCATCAGCTGGTTCAACCGCTGGCGCAGCTCGATGTTGCGCTCGCGCAGCAGCCGGACCTGGCGCTCGACCAGCGACACCGCCTGGCCGGGCTGGTGGGGAATGCGCAGCTCGGGGATCAGCTCCTCGAAGTCGACGAAGAACTCGGGATGCTGGCGCAGGTACTGGGCGACGGCGTCGGCATCGAGGGTCGGGAGCTGTTCGGTCATAGGCGGATCTGTCCTTCGTAAACACGCACGGCGGGGCCGGTCATGATCACCGGGCGGCCGGGGCCGGCCCATTCGATGCTCAGACGTCCGCCGGGCAGTTCGAGTTGCACGGGCGACTCCATCCAGCCCTGGCGAATGGCTGCGACAGCAGCGGCGCAGGCGCCCGTGCCGCAGGCCTGGGTTTCCCCGGCACCGCGCTCCCAGACGCGCAGGCGCGCCTGGTGACGGTCTACGACCTGCAGGAAACCGACATTCACCCGCTGCGGAAAGCGCGGGTGGTGCTCCAGCTTCGGACCCAGCGCATGCACCGGGGCGGTGTCGACATTGTCGACCCGCAGCACGGCATGCGGATTGCCCATGGAAACCGCGGCCAGCTCCACTTCATGGCCGTCGACCTCGACGCGGTAGCTCAGCGCCTCGGCCTCGGCCTGGAAAGGAATCTGCGCCGGCGCCAGGCGCGGCGCGCCCATGTCGACGCTGATCTGGCCATCGGAGTGCACGCGCAGCTCGATGATGCCGCTCTTGGTTTCCACGCGGATGCGCCGCTTGCTGGTCAGGCGCTTGTCCAGCACGAAACGGGCGAAGCAGCGGGCGCCATTGCCGCACTGCTCCACCTCCGAGCCGTCGGCGTTGAAGATCCGGTAGCGGAAATCCACGTCCGGGTCGCTGGGCGGCTCGACGATCAGCAGCTGGTCGAAACCGATGCCGGTATGCCGGTCGCCCCACGCCTTGGCGTGCTTGGGCTGGATGTGCGCGTGCTGGCTGACCAGGTCGAGGACCATGAAGTCGTTGCCCAGGCCATGCATCTTGGTGAAGCGCAGCAGCATGCGATGACCTCAGTTGGGCAGCAGGCTTTCGCCGGCGAACAGCTCGGTCAGGGTTTCACGGCGGCGCACTTCATGGACCTGTTCGCCATCCACCAGCACCTCGGCGGCGCGGCCGCGGGTGTTGTAGTTCGAACTCATCACGAAACCGTAGGCACCAGCGGAGCGCACGGCCAGCAGGTCGCCTTCGGCCAGGGCCAGCTCGCGGTCCTTGCCGAGGAAGTCGCCGGTCTCGCAGATCGGTCCGACGATGTCCCAGGGTTGCGGCTGCGCGTCACGCTTTTCGACCGGTACGATGTCCATCCAGGCCTGGTACAGGGCCGGGCGGATCAGGTCGTTCATCGCCGCGTCGATGATGGCGAAGTTCTTGTGGTCGGTGCGCTTGAGGAATTCCACGCGGGTCAGCAGCACGCCGGCGTTGGCGACGATGGAGCGGCCCGGCTCGAAGACCAGGGCCAGGTCGCGGCCGGCGATGCGCTCGCGCACCGCGGCGATGTAGTCCCCGGCCAGCGGCGGCTGCTCGTCGCGATACTGCACGCCCAGGCCACCGCCCAGGTCCAGGTGGCGAATGCGGATGCCGCGTTCGGCCAGGCGGTCGATCAGCACCAGCAGGCGATCCAGCGCATCCAGGAACGGCGACAGGTTGGTCAGCTGGGAGCCGATGTGGCAGTCCACGCCGATGATTTCCAGGTTCGGCAGCTCGGCGGCGCGAGCGTAGACGGCCTCGGCCTTGGCGATGTCGATGCCGAACTTGTTTTCCTTGAGACCGGTGGAAATGTACGGGTGGGTGCCGGCGTCGACGTCCGGATTCACACGCAGGGAGATCGGCGCGCGCTTGCCCAGGCTGGCGGCCACGTCCTGCAGGCGTTCGAGTTCTTCGGCGGATTCGACGTTGAAGCAGTGCACGCCTACGTCCAGGGCGCGGCGCATATCCTCGCGGCTCTTGCCGACCCCGGAAAACACGATCTTGCCCGGCTCGCCGCCGGCGGCCAGCACGCGCTCCAGTTCACCGCGCGAGACGATATCGAAGCCGGCGCCCAGGCGCGCCAGCACGTTCAGCACGCCCAGGTTGGAGTTGGCCTTGACGGCGAAGCACACCAGATGCGGCATTCCGACCAGCGCATCGGCGTAGGCGCGATATTGGGCCTCGATGTGGGCGCGGGAATAGACATAGGTGGGGGTGCCGAAGCGCTCGGCGATGGCGGGCAGAGCCACGCCTTCCGCGAACAGTACGTTGTCGCGGTAGTTGAAGGGTTGCATGCAGCCTCCTGGGCTGACCGGGCCCGCGTGCCGGGCTCCGGGCTCTAGAATTCGAACCGGTCCTTGCTGTGCCCGGCGTTTGGCTCGTCCGGGTGGTACAGGGGACCCTTCTGACCGCAGCCACTGAGACCCACGCTGAACACGAAGAGCACCAGGAGCGATGGCAACAGGCGCTTCATGGCGAAAATCCTTGTAAAAGCGGTGATTGCGCCGGAGTATACCGGCCCCCCGGCAGCTTGCCTATGCGCCGCTCCGGGACTTGCCGGCGCGCGGGGCACTCGCCATCCTTGCCGGTATTTGAGGAGAGTGCCATGACGCTGAGTGAAGCCCGTTTCCACGATCTGGTCGACAGCCTGCAGCAGGATGTCGAGGATGTTTTCGACGACAGTGGCCTGGACGTCGACTTGGAAAACAGCAACGGTGTGCTCACCGTGCGCTTCGAGAACGGCAGCCAGCTGATCCTCAGTCGCCAGGAGCCGCTGCGCCAGCTCTGGGTGGCGGCCCGCTCCGGTGGTTTCCATTTCGACTACGACCAGATCAGCGAGCGCTGGATCTGCGACACCAGTGGTGAGCGGCTGGGCGAGTTGCTGAGCCGCGTGGTTAGCGAGCAGGCGGGCGAGGCGCTGGGCTTCGACGCCCTGTAACCCGGTCCTCTTGCTTATTTGCCCGGCTATGGTAGGTTCAGTCCGGTACGCAAACCCCGCCTTCCAGGCTGTGTGACACTGCGCATACGACGCATCGGCCGATCCGGCCTTATCTTCGCTTGCTCGCTCACACTGCCGCTTCGGCGGGGTTTTTGCTTTTCCGTGTTTTGCAATCGAACAACCAAGGAGTCAGCAGCAGGCCATGAGCAGCACACCCTCGATTACCGTCACTCGCCTCGATATGCAGCGTCTGGAAAAGCTGCTGGACAGTCTGGAGGATTACACCCCGGCCGCCGAGGCGCTGGAGGCGGAGCTGTCGCGCGCCACGGTGGTCGGCCACGATGAGGTGCCGGCGGGGGTGGTGACCATGAATTCCCGCGTGCATTGCCGCGAGGAGAGCACTGGCAAGGACTATCACCTGACCCTGGTCTACCCGCAGAACGCCGGCAAGGAAGGCACCGTGTCGGTGCTGGCGCCAGTGGGCACCGCGTTGCTCGGCCTGACCACCGGTCAGAAGATCGAGTGGCCGGCGCCCGGCGGCAAGACCCTCACGCTGACCCTGCTGGAAGTCGAGTACCAGCCGGAAGCGGCGGGCGACTATCAGTTGTAGGTAACTCGTTCGCTCCCGCAGGGCCGACCGCTGGTGGAAGCGGACTTGTCCGCGAGCCTTTCGTGCAGGCCACGCCCAGAAGCTCGCGAATGAATTCGCTCCCACCGGCCCTTAGCCGGGGCCGTTTTTCCTGGACGTGGACTTGTCCGCGCGCTCTTCGTGCAGGCCCCACATCATCGTTCAGCCTCGCGTGCTGCCGCCCTGCAGGTCACGCATCAGCAGGGCGTACTGCAGGTCGACGCTTTCCGGTACCGGCAGGTACAGGGTGTGGCCATCGCCCGGCGCCACGTCGCGGCGCTGGCCCTGGGCATCTTCCAGGGCCTCGAGGGTGAAGTTCAGGTTGCCCTGCGGAGTCATCAGTTCCAGCCGGTCACCGGGGGCGAAACGGTTCTTCACCTTCACCTCGGCCAGGCCGTTCCGGCGCTCGCCGGTCAGCTCGCCGACGAACTGCTGGCGCTCGGACAGCGAGAAGCCGCGCTCGTAGTTCTGGTATTCGTCATGCACGTGACGGCGCAGGAAGCCTTCCGTGTAGCCGCGGTGCGCCAGTGACTCCAGGGTATCCATCAGCGACTTGTCGAACGGCCGGCCGGCGACCGCGTCGTCGATGGCCTGGCGGTACACCTGTGCGGTGCGCGCCACGTAGTAGTGGCTCTTGGTGCGGCCCTCGATCTTCAGCGAGTGCACGCCCATCTTTACCAGGCGCTCGATGTGCTGCACGGCGCGCAGGTCCTTGGAGTTCATGATGTAGGTGCCGTGTTCGTCCTCGGTGGCCTCCATGAACTCGCCGGGGCGGGTCACGTCCTCGAGCAGGAACACCTCATCGGTTGGCGCGCCGACCCCCAGGGTCGCATTGGCCGGCTGCACGGCGATCGGTTCGTACTGGTGCACCACCTCGCCCAGCTCGTTTTCCTTGGCCTCGTGGGTCTTGTACTCCCAGCGGCAGGCGTTGGTGCAGCTGCCCTGATTGGGGTCGCGCTTGTTGATGTAGCCCGACAGCAGGCAACGGCCCGAATAGGCCATGCACAGCGCGCCATGCACGAATACCTCCAGCTCCATGCCGGGCACCTGCTCGCGGATCTCGCCGATCTCCTCCAGCGACAGCTCGCGGGACAGGATCGCTCGGGTCAGCCCCTGGCGGCGCCAGAACTCCACGCTGGCCCAGTTCACCGCGTTGGCCTGCACCGACAGGTGTACATGCATATGCGGGAAGTGCTCGCGCACCAGCATGATCAGCCCCGGGTCGGACATGATCAGTGCGTCCGGCCCCATCGCCACCACCGGCTCCAGATCCTTGATGAAGGTCTTCAGCTTGGCGTTGTGCGGCGCGATGTTGACCACCACATAGAACTGCTTGCCCTGGGCATGGGCCTCGGCGATGCCCAGCGCCAGGTTGGCGTGGTCGAACTCGTTGTTGCGTACCCGCAGGCTGTAGCGCGGCTGACCCGCATACACCGCATCGGCGCCGTAGGCGAAGGCGTAGCGCATGGACTTGAGCGTCCCGGCGGGGGACAGCAGCTCGGGGCGGAAGGTCTGGGACATCGGGCGACGGCTCGGGTAAACGTGGAGGGCCGGCATTTTACCCGCTTTTCCGAGTGGCGTACCGGGGCATTCGGTCGGCGACCTGAGGCGAGTCGGGTTGGGTGCGGAGCTGGCTAGGCCGTGCAGGTTGCGGGTAGAGGTTCGCGGACAGGTCGCTGCCACGGGTTCGTGCCATGCTGAGCCGGCGCGCTTCGTGGTCCACCTCTGGCCGGGCGACCTTAGGTGGGCGCACCTCGGCGGTCCCCCCTAGGCGGGCCCCCAAAAGCTCGGGAATGAATTCGCTCCTAGAGGTGTGACCATCCCGCCATTCCGACTGGCGGTGTTTGCCGGTATGTTCGGCGTCTGTTCCCGTCGATACCGTGTCCATGCAGCCCCTCGCCCATCCCCTGCCCGCCAGCCTGACCCTGCTCGCCGCGCTGTACGTCGCCCAGGGCCTGCCCTCCGGGCTGATGGCCCACGCCCTGCCGGTGCTGTTGCGCCAGCAGGGTGTCGACCTGGCGCTGATCAGTCTGCTCAAGCTGCTGGCGCTGCCCTGGTTGCTCAAGGTGCTGTGGGCGCCGTGGATCGACCGCCTGGGCGGCTCGCCGCTCGGCCATCGGCGCGGCTGGATCCTGCCCCTGCAGGCCGGCGTGGCGTTACTGCTCATCGTGCTGGCCTGGCTGCCCCAGGCGCAGCTGTTCGGCCCCTGGCTGCCGCTGCTGCTCGGCCTGCTGCTGCTGATCAACCTGGCGGCGGCCACCCAGGACGTGGCGACCGACGGGCTGACCGTGCGCCTGCTGCCGGAGCGCTGGCGCGGCCTGGGCAACAGCCTGCAGGTGGGTGGCTACAAGGTCGGCATGCTGGCCGGCGGCAGCGGCCTGCTGCTGGTGGCCGATGATCTGGGCTGGCGCTGGACGCTGCTCGGTCTGGGCCTGCTGGTGCTGCTGCTGCTGATCCCGCTGCTGCGCTTTCCCGAGCGTCGCGTGCTGCCGTTCCACGCCGAGTGCGCCGAGCCGGCCGGTGTGACCCTGCCCTGGCGCCACTACCGCGGCCTGCTGGCGCTGCCGGGCATGGGGCTGTGGCTGCTGGTGCTGCTCAGCTTCAAGCTCGGCGATGCGCTGGGCTCGCCGATGATCAAGCCGATGCTGGTCGACCAGGGCTGGGGCGCGGCGGCGCTCGGGCAGCTCACCCTTCTCAGCAGCCTGCTCGGCATCGGCGGCGCGCTGGCGGGGGGCTGGCTGTACGGCCGAATCGGCGTCCTGCGTGCCTTGCTGCTCGGTGGTCTGCTGCAGGCCATCGGGATCGCCGGCATGGCCTTGCTGATCGGTCAGGCCGAGGTGGCGTCAGTGTATGCCATCGCGCTGTTCGAACAGTTCGCCGACGGCCTGTCCACGGTGGTGCTGTTCGCCGCAATGATGCGCCAGTGCCGCCCGGAGCATGAAGGCGCCGACTTCACCCTGCAGGCCTCGGTGCAGTTGCTGCTCGGCGGGATCGTGGGCGCGTTCAGTGGCGTGCTGGCCAAGCTGCTGGGCTATCCGGGACTGTTTCTGCTGGCCGGCGGGCTGGGGGTGATGGCGCTGGGCGTGGTGCTGGCGGCCCGGGGGCCGCTGCGTGGGGGGCTGGTGGACAAGGAAAGCGTTGTCCACCCTACGTGACTGACTTACCGAGGGCCGTTGCGTGGGGGCCTGGTGGGCAAGAAAAACGTTGTCCACCCTACGTGACTGGCCGTGGCGGCGTATGAGGGCCGGTTGCCCCGGCTATTTGTAGAGCGGACTTGTCCGCGAGCTTTCGTGCTGGCCGCACCAAGTGCTCGCGACTGAAGTTGCTCCTACAGGTTCTGGGACCCGCTGCGCTCCGCCTTGCGCCACACGCTGGCCAGCCAGGGCTGCTGGTCGCGGGGCAGGCCGGCGGGGCGGTAGTAGTGCTCCAGTTCCTCGAAGCCGGCGGACGTCAACAGCGTTCGCCAGTGCGGCCAGTCGTGCCAGACGCCGTAGCGCTCGCCCTGCCAGCCTTCCTCGTTGTGCCCGCGTGGATTGGAGCTGAACAGCACACCGCCGGGCTTCAGGCTGTCACGCAGTTCCGTAAGCACGCGGGGCAGCTCGGCGCCGGGGATGTGAAACAGCGATGCATTGGCGAAGATGCCATCGAAGCGTTCGGCGGGCAGATCGAGGGCCAGGAAATCCTTCTGCCAGATCTCGCAGCCGCTGGCCTGGCGGGCCAGGTCGACAAACGCGGCGCAGCCGTCCAGGCCGATCGGCAGGTGGCCCAAGGCCTTGAAGGTGAGCAGATCACGGCCCGGGCCGCAGCCGAAATCGAGGATCGCCAGCCCCGGTCGCGCCGGCAGGTGGCGCAGCAGCGCCTGGATGTTCTGGCTGACATCGTGGTCGCGGGTGCCGGCCTCGAAGGCCTGGGCGTTGCGCTGGTAGTGGGCGAGGGTGCGGCGGCTGGCGTCGTTCATCGCTTCAGCATGGCACGGATGCCGGCCAGCGCGTCGTTGCCCCGTGCGGCCTTCACTTCCTTGGGCGCTTCCTCCAGGCCTTCCCACTCCAGGTCTTCCTGGGGCAGTTCGTCGAGGAAGCGGCTGGGCAGGCAGTCGATGATCTCGCCGTACTGCTTGCGCTTGGCGGCGAAGGTCATCGCCAGGTTCTGCCGGGCGCGGGTGATGCCCACGTAGGCCAGGCGGCGTTCCTCCTCGATGGTGTCGGCCTCGATGCTCGAACGGTGCGGCAGCAGCTCCTCCTCCATGCCCATGATGAACACGTAGGGGAACTCCAGGCCCTTGGAGGCATGCAGGGTCATCATCTGCACGCCGTCGGCGCCCTCTTCCTCTTCCTGCTGGCGCTCCAGCATGTCGCGCAGCACCAGCTTGCCGATGGCCTCCTCGATGGTCATCTCACCGTCCTCGTCCTTCTCCAGCGTGTTCTTCAACGCGTCGATCAGAAACCAGACGTTGCCCATGCGGTAGTCGGCGGCCTTGTCGCTGGAGCTGTTGCCGCGAATCCAGCCTTCGTAGTCGATGTCCATGACCATGCCGCGCAGCGCCTCGATCGGATCGTCCTCGGCGCACTGCTGGCGCAGCTTGTCCATGTAGCGCTTGAAGCGGCTCAGGCGCTCGGTGTAGCGGCTGTCCAGGCGTTCGCCCAGGCCGATCTCCTCGCAGGCGGCGTACATGGAGATGCCCCGTTCGGTGGCGTAGTTGCCGAGTTTTTCCAGGGTGGTCGAGCCGATCTCCCGGCGCGGCACGTTGATTACGCGCAGGAAGGCGTTGTCATCGTCCGGGTTGACCAGCAGGCGGAAGTAGCTCATCAGGTCCTTCACTTCCTGGCGGGCGAAGAAACTGGTGCCGCCGGACAGTCGGTAGGGAATCTGGTGGTGCTGCAGCTTGAGCTCCATCAGCTTGGCCTGGAAGTTGCCCCGATAGAGGATGGCGAAATCGCTGTACGGCCGCTGGGTGCGCAGGTGCAGGGTGAAGATCTCCAGGGCGATGCGCTCGGCCTCGGCCTCCTCGTTCTTGCAGCGAATCACGCGGATCGGATCGCCGTGGCCCATCTCCGACCACAGCTGCTTCTGGAACACGTGCGGGTTGTTGGCGATCAGCACGTTGGCGCACTTGAGGATGCGGCTGGTGGAGCGGTAGTTCTGCTCGAGCATCACCACCTGCAGCGACGGGAAATCCTCCTTGAGCTGCATGAGGTTCTCCGGGCGCGCGCCGCGCCAGGCGTAGATCGACTGGTCGTCGTCGCCCACCACGGTGAAGTGCGCGCGCTCCTGCACCAGCAGCTTGACCAGCAGGTACTGGCTGGCGTTGGTGTCCTGGTATTCGTCCACCAGCATGTAGCGCACGCGGTTGCGCCATTTCTCCAGCACCTCGGGATGGTCCTGGAACAGCTTCACCGGCAGCAGGATCAGGTCGTCGAAGTCCACCGCGTTGTACGCCTTGAGCGTGCGCTGGTAGTGCATGTAGACGATGGCCGCGGTCTGCTCCCGCGGGTTGCGGGCAGTGGCCAGCGCCTCCTCGGGCAGGATCAGGTCGTTCTTCCAGGCGCCGATGTAGCTCTTGATCTCGTCGACACCATCGTCGCCGGAATACTCCTTCTGCATGATGTCGCCGAGCAGCGCCTTGATGTCGCCCTCGTCGAAGATCGAGAAGCCCGGCTTGTAGCCCAGCTTCAGGTATTCCTTGCGGATGATGTTCAGGCCCAGGTTGTGGAAGGTCGACACCGTCAGGCCCTTGCCCTCGCCGGGCTTGAGCAGGGTGGCGACGCGCGCCTTCATCTCGCGGGCGGCCTTGTTGGTGAAGGTCACCGCCACGATGTACTGGGCGCGAATACCGCATTGCTGGATCAGGTAGGCGATCTTGCGGGTGATCACGCTGGTCTTGCCGGAGCCGGCGCCGGCCAGCACCAGCATCGGCCCGCCGATGTAATGCACCGCTTCCTGCTGTCGGGGGTTGAGTCGTGACATGGATCGCGCCCTGGAACCGAAAGCGGCCGATTCTAACAGGGGTGGGCAGAGACGGATTGGTCCGGGCGGCGGAACGGCTTAGACTACCCGGCAGGGCGTAATGCCATTATGGTTTTTTCAGGATCGAGACGAGCCGAAGAAATGCGTAAGTTCAGCCGCTTTCCGTTCATCAAAGGGATGCGAATCGATGTGCGTGATCCTGCCCGCAATGTATCGCTGGGCTACGCTGCCGACGTTTCGCTGGGTGGGTTGCGCCTGATTGGCGAGGAGACGTTCACTGCCGGGGAGCAGTACGAGATCGTGCTGGAGGTGCCCAAGAACGACTTGACGCCCGAGCAGCAGATCCCGCTCACGGTGATCTGCCAGTGGACGCGAAAGAATTTTCGCCGTGGCTACGAGCAGGGCCTGCGGGTGCTGGAGCCTTCGCGGGCGTTCGAGAACCTGGTGAAAAGCCTCAGCCACAGCCTGGGGCTGTCGGAAACCAGCCTGCCGAAGCGGCGCGTCTGAGCGCCGCCGGTCGGCTGGCGCTATGACTTGCCCACCTGCGCCGCCAGCGCATCCTCGATGGCGAAGCGCAGGTGTGGCGTTTCTCCCGCCAGTCCACGCAGGAACGCCTGGATACGGGCATCGGCGGGCATCTCGCCTAGCACCTCCAGTATGCGTTGCTGCACCAGGCGCTCCTGTGAGGGAAAGGCCTGCAGGAGCGCATCGAGGCTGCCCGGGTAGAAGGCCACCAGTGCCTGGCGACTCTGCCGGGGGAAATCACCGTCATCCAGATCGCCCAGCAACTGGATCATCAGGGCGACGGTCTGCGCGTCGGCGCGACCATGGCGGGTCAGGAAGGTGATCAGGTTGGCCTTCGTCTCGATGCGCCGATAGCCGGTGCGCTGCACCCTCAGTCGCTCCAGCTTGCGCACCACCTCTGCCTGTTGGCTGCCGGCCTGTGCACCGTGTGCCAGCAGCAGCACGCTGGCCTCGAAGGCCCCTTCGTCGCTGAACAGCTGGCGCGCGCACTTGGCAGGCGTGCAGGCCGTCGAGCCCGGTAACTGATAGCGAATGAACAGCCTGTCACGCGTCAGGGCGTCGACGTGCGGGTAGGTTGTCAGCGTATTGGCAAACAGCGTGCGGTGCCGGTCGATGATCTGCTGCGTCCCGGCTTCGTTGCGCGCGTCCAGTGAGCGAAGCAACTGGTGGACGTCCTGCAGCGGCTGGCGCTGCAGCCCTTGCCAGTCGTGGTCGATGCGGGTCAGCAGGCGATCGAGCGCCTTCCCATGACCTCCCTCGGGCTCCAGCGGGGTGCTGCGCAGGAACGCCTCCGCGACATTTTTGAGCAGCAGGTCGGGCCGGCTGATGGTTGGCGCTTCCCGGGCCAGCAGCTCGGCGGCCAGCAGAGGCTGGTTGTGCCGGATGATCCGGTACAGCTCATGGGCCAGCTCGCCCCGTGACATTGGCGGAGTGGCGAGCCTCCCAGCGCCGGCCAGGCTGAGCAACTGCTCGATCTGCTCCGCCAGCCGCTCGGCCGGTTGCCGGTGGCCCGGCGCCGGGCGGGCATCGGCCTTCTGGCTTCGGGTGTGGTTGGACAGTGGCGCGAGACTGCGTGGCAGGTAGGCCGGCCGGACCCGTGCCAGCCCCTCGACAACCTGCTGCCACTCCGTTGCGGAAAGCTCGCTCTGGCGCAGCGCGGCGTCGATCGCCAGGGGCAGCACCAGCTCGGTTTCCTCGGGGCGGACGCTCTTCGACTGGGCGAACAGGTAGTCCCGGTAACCCGGCAGCGGATGCTGGCCGCGGATCAGCGCGGGCGCCAGATCGTACTGCCAGCGATGGCAGTTGTAGTCGAAGGGGACGGAAAGGGACAGCGCCAGCAGTTCAGCGGTGCGCTGCGCGCCGGGGAGTTTCTTGCCCAGGGTCTGGTATTCGGCCGCCTTGGCGGCGCAGGGGTCGGTGCTGGTGCCCTTCTGCAGTCCCCGCAGCTGCTTGCCCAGGCCGTCGGGGTCGACTTCGATCTCCGCCCTGAGGAAGAAGTGCTCGCCGTCCCACTGTTCTTCCAGGATCCGCGTGCGGGTCAGCGCCTGGGCGAAGGACTGGATGTTGTTCTGTACGGTGCGGGAGAAGGTTTCGCCATCCAGGCGCTCGGTACTGTCCAGCGACGCCTGCACCTGCACGCCGACCTCCTCGATGGCCAGGGCCTGCAGCTGTTGCAGCGCGGCTTTGCGTGCGCTGACTTTCGAGTCGTTCTCGCTGGCCCGGTAGGTGTAGTCCCGGACCAGGGCCACGGGCGCCGCGTGCGCCGGCACTGCCAGGGCGAGTGCCAGGGCTGAAATGACGAGACGGATGGGCATGATCTTTCCTTTCAGAGCGGCGCGGGGCGCCAACTGGCGCCCCGCAGGCTCAGCCCAGCGTTCCGACGATATTGATCGCCACCTTCTCGGGGATCTCGTTCTGCGACAGCACGTGCAGCCCGGGGCTGAACACCCGTGCGTAGCGGGCGAGCAGCGGGCGCAGTTGCGGCATGACCACCAGGATCGGCGGGTGGCCGTCCTTGCGCAGGCGTTCCTTGACCACCGGCATGCTGGTCTGCAGCTGGTTGAGCAGCGCGGGGTCGACCGGAATGTTGTCCAGGCTGACGGTGCCCTGTTGCTGGGCGATGCCCAGGGCGCCCATCAGAGTGTTCTCCAGCGCATTTTCCAGCACGAACACGCCCAGCTCGCTGCGTTCGCCGGCGATGGCGTTGACCAGCGTGCGGCGCAGGGCGAAGCGCACGTCGGAGGCCAGCAGGATCGGGTCCTTGGTGCTTTCGCTGCCTTCCAGCAGGGTAGTGGCGATGGTCACGATGTCACGCAGCGGCACTTCTTCCTGCAGCAGCTGACGGTATACGCGGTGCTGCTGGGTGTAGCTGAGCGCGGTCTTGAGACTTTCCGCCAGCTTGGGGGCCAGGACGGTCAGGCGCTGCATCAGGTGATCGACGTCATCGTGCTTGAAGATTTCCGCCAGGTTCTCGCGGATGATCTTGTTCAGGTGGGTCGCTACCACGCTGGAGCAGTCGATCACCTGATAGCCGAGGTTGAGCGCCTTGCTCTTGAGCGCCGGGTCGATCCACACCACCTGCATGCGGTAGGCCGGGTCGGTGCCGAGGATGCCGTCGATCTCGCCGTACAGCTTGGCCGAGGGGATCGCCATCAGGCGGTCCGGGTACAGCTCGGCGCCGTCGATGCGCTCGCCGTTGATGTAGATGGCGTACTGCGAGGCCTTCAGGCGCAGGCTGTCGCGAATGTGCACTTCCGGCAGCAGAAAGCCGAGCTGCTCGGAGAGCGTCTGGCGCACCCCGCGAATGCGCAGCGGCAGCGGCGAGCCACCGGCGTCGTTGACCAGGCCGACCAGCTTGTAGCCCAGCGATACCGACAGCCGCTCGACCAGCGGGATGTCTTCCCAGGCCAGTGGCTGCGGCTTGTCCTGGCGCAGGTCGCGGCTCAGGGCAGCGATCTTTTCCAGGCTTTCGGCCTCCTCCACCGGGGCGAACTTGGCGGTGCGCCAGGCCACGAAGGCGATCAGCGCCGCGAAGCTCATGAAGGCCAGATGCGGCATGCCCGGCACCAGGGCGATGACGGCGATCACCCCGGCCACGGTGTAGAGCGTCGACGGCTGGGCGAGCATCTGCTTGCGCACCAGGCCGGTGATTTCCGCCGACTCGTTGGTGCGGGTGATGATGATCGCCGCGGCGGTGGACAGCAGCAGCGCCGGAATCTGCGCGGCCAGGCCGTCACCGATGCTCAGCAGCGCGTACAGGCGCCAGGCGTCGCCGGCCGACAGGTCGTGCACCAGCATGCCGATGGCGAAGCCGCCGATCAGGTTGATCAGCAGGATCAGGATGCCGGCGATGGCGTCGCCGCGCACGAACTTGGCGGCACCGTCCATGGCCCCGTAGAAGTCGGATTCCTTGGCCACGGCGGCGCGGCGCTGGCGCGCCTCGTCGGCGTTGATCAGGCCGGCGTTGAGGTCGGCGTCGATGGCCATCTGCTTGCCGGGCAGGGCGTCCAGGGTGAAGCGCGCGGTCACCTCGGCGATGCGCTCGCCCCCCTTGGTGATCACCAGGAAGTTCACGATGGTGAGAATCACGAAGACGATGATGCCGACGATGAAGTTGCCGCCGATCACCACCTCGCCGAAGGCTTCGATCACCTTGCCCGCGGCGTCGGTGCCGTTATGGCCTTCCAGCAGCACGATGCGCGTGGAGGCCACGTTGAGCGTCAGGCGCAGCAGTGTGGTGACCAGGATCACCGTCGGCAGCAGCGAGAAGTCCAGCGGCGTGCGGGTCGAGACGCAGACCAGCAGCACCAGGATCGACATGCCGATGTTGAAGGTGAACAGAATGTCCAGCACCAGCGGCGGCAGCGGCAGGATGATCATCGCCAGGATGGACAGCACCACCACGGGGATGCCGATCTTGCCGTTGCGCAAGGTGGCGGAAAATTGCTGCATTGGGCTCATGTTGACGCTCGGTTGGCAAGTGAAGAGGGAATGGGCAGTTCCTTGGGCAGCACCGGGGCGGCGCGACGGGTGCCGCGCCGGTAGGCCTTGAGCTGCAGGACGTAAGTCAGTACGTGGGCCACCGCCTGATACAGGGCGGTCGGAATCTGCTGGTTGACCTGGGTGGTGAAGTACACGGCACGGGCCAAGGGCGGGATGGGCAGCACCTCGATGGCGAGGTCCATGGCCTTCTCGCGAATGAACTGGGCGGTTTCGTCATGCCCCTTGGCCAGCACATAGGGGGCCTGGGCCTTCTTGAGGTCGTACTTCAGCGCGACGGCGTAATGCAGCGGGTTGGTGATCACCACGTCCGCATCCTTGAGCACCTTGCTGATCTGGCGCTGGGCCAGCTGGCGCTGCAGGCGCTTGATGCGGGCCTTCACCTCCGGCTTGCCCTCGCGGTTCTTGTACTCCTCCTTCACCTCCTGCTTGGTCATGCGCATCTTCTTCATGAACAGGAAGCGCTGCAGGGGGACGTCGATGGCGGCGAACACCACGAACACCGCCATCATCATGATCAGCATGTCGAAGGTCAGGGAAAAGGCGCTGCCCAGGGCCGTGGCCAGATCGGACTTCTGCAGGGCGATCAGGCGCGGCAGGGTATAGACCATCTGGATCCAGCCCATGGCGATCAGGATCAGCACCTTGAGGAAGGACTTGAGGAAGTCGGTGAGGTTCTGCATCGAGACGATGCGCTTGAGGCCGGTCAGCGGGTTGAGCTTGCTCAGCTTGGGATGGAAGTTCTTGCTGGCAAACATCCATCCGCTGGGGATCAGCCCGAACGGAATCACCACCAGCGGCGCGATCAACAACGGCAGCAGGATCAGGATGAAGGTCAGGATGCCGTTGAGCAGCACCTGGGTCACGTCATTGGGGGTCAGCTCGCTGCGCGCGAAGTTGATGTACGAGCCGGTGAAAATCTGGTCGAAGCCGTCGAGCATGTAGTCGAAGAAGATGCGCAGCAGCAGCAGGGTGGCCAGCAGCGAGACCATGGTGGCCAGGTCGCGCGACCGGGTGACCTGCCCATCCTCCCTGGCCTTCTGCAGCTTCTGGGGTGTCGCCTGTTCTGTTTTTTCCTGACTGGACTGGTTCTCAGCCATCGAGGCCTCCCGGCAGCAGGATGGCCAGGTTGTCCAGCAGCTGGCGGCTGAGGTTCAGGTAGTTTTCCGGCAGGTGCGGCACCAGCAGCTTCAGACACAGCAGGCCGACCAGGATGGCCAGCGGGAAGCCCAGGGAAAACAGGTTCATGGCCGGCGAGATGCGGTTCAGCAGGCCGAAGCAGAACTGCACCAGGAATAGGCAGAACACCGCCGGCAGGGCGATCAGCAGTGCGGCGGCCAGCACCCAGGCCATGGCGTGCACGAAGGCCTGGAAGCCGAAGTAGTGCAGCCCGCTGCCCACCGGCCAGAGGGTGAAGCTCTTGTGCAGGATGCTGACCACCAGCAGATGGCCGTCCAGCGCCACGAACACCAGCATCAGCAGGATGAAGAACACCTGGTAGACGATCGACGTGGAAGACACGCCGTTCACCGGGTCGTTGTAGCGCGCCATGCCCATGCCCATCTGCGTCGAGATGAGCTCGCCAGTGATGGTGAACACGGCGAAGGCCAGCTGCAGCATCAGGCCCAGCAGCAGGCCGAAGAGGATCTGCTCGATGGTGGCCAGCGCGCCGGCCGGCGACAGCACGTCGATTTCCGGCGCGGGCGGCAGGGTGGGCAGCAGCGCGACGGTCAGTACCAGGGCCAGCAGCAGGCGGGCGCGCACCGGCAGCGAGCGCTGGGCGAACAGCGGTGCGATGCTCAGCGCCGCCATGATGCGCACGAACGGCCACCAGAACAGCTGCAGGGCCAGCAGCCACTGGCTGGCCTCGAAAAGTGCCTGCCCGGAATTCATGCCTCAGCCGACCAGCCCGCCTGCCTGGCGGAAGGTCTGGATGAACAGGTCCATCAGCGTGCCGAGGATCCAGTGACCGCCGACCACCAGCATGGCCAGAGTGATCAGCAGGCGCGGCAGGAAGCTGAGCATCTGCTCGTTGATCTGTGTGGCGGCCTGGAAGATCGCCACCAGCAGGCCGCCGATCAGACTCGGAATCACCAGCACGCAGACGATCAGGGCGGTGATCTGCACGGCGTGGCTGATCAGGTCGACGGCGATTTCCGGAGTGAGCACGGCACTACCTCTAGAGGGGCTGCAGGCTGGACGTCAGGGTGCCGACCAGCAGCGTCCAGCCATCCACCAGCACGAAGACCATCAGCTTGAAGGGCAGCGAGATCATCATCGGCGAGAGCATCATCATGCCCATGGCCATCAGCACGCTCGCCACCACCAGGTCGATGACCAGGAATGGCACGAAGATCATGAAGCCGAGCTGGAAGGCCGTCTTCAGCTCGCTGAGCACGAACGCCGGCAGCAGCAGGGTGAAGTCCAGGGTAGTGATGTCGGCGGGGCGCTCTTCGCCGGCCAGGTCGAGAATGGTGGCCAGCGCCGTCTCGTTGGTCTGCGCCAGCATGAAGCGGCTGATGCTCTGCTTGGCCTGGGACAGGCCCTGCTCGAACGTGATCTGGTCGTTCTGGAACGGCTCGTAGGCCTGGGTGTGGATCTCCTGCCAGACCGGGCGCATCACCAGCAGGGTCAGCGCCAGGGCGATGCCGACCAGCACGTTGTTGGGCGGGCTGGACTGCAGGCCCATGGCCTGGCGCAGGATGGCCAACACGATGATGAAGCGCGTGAAGCAGGTCATCAGCATCAGCATCGCCGGCACCAGACCCAGCAGGGTCATCAGCACCAGGATCTGCAGCTTGACGCTGAGCGTCTGGCCGTTTGCCGTGTCGTTCAGGTTGAACAGGGTGATCTCGCCGCCGCCGGCTTCCTGGGCGAATGCCGGAAACGGCAGCAGCAGCGTGACGACCAGAATGCCGGCCACGGCCAGCAGGCGCGCCATCATGGCTTCAGACCGGACAGACCGTTGCTGTTGAGTTCGACGATACGCAGCCCGTAGTTGCCGTTGAGCACCACCACCTCGGCCTTGGCGAAGGGTGCGCCATTGACCTTCACGTCCAGCGGCTCGCCGGCCAGCTTGTCGAGGGCGATGACGCTGTGCACGTCCACGGACATCAGGTCCTGCAGGGTGACTTCGCTGGAACCGACCTCCAGGGTGACATGCACGGGGATCTTGCCGAAGAAGCTCAGGTCCTGCTGGGGCAGGCGCTGCTGCGGCTCGGCGGGCTCGGGGAGGCTGGCAAGCGGATCGGGATCGTTGAGGCTCAGGTCGGCGTCGCTGATCAGGGTGTCCAAGTCGCTGTTCGACAGGTGTCCGGTCATGGGTTCTTCACACTTTCCAGAGAGGTTAGAAACAGGCTGCCGCTTTCCTCGAAGATACTGCCGCGGAACAGCGGATGCTGGTTGACGCAGACCTCGACCGGCTCGCGCAAGCGGGTCATCAGAATGTCGCCGGGGCGCAGCGCCAGCACGTCGGCCAGGCTCATCTGCAGCGAGGCGAGCACACAGTCCAGGTGCAGCGGCAGCTGCTTGATCTGTGCGACGGGATCGCAGTCCTGGCGCGGCGCGGGTCGATCGTTCACCTGGCTGGTCAGCTCGTCGACCACGTCGGGATCGAGGAACAGGAACAGCGATCCCTGCAGGCCGCTCGGCGCCTGGTAACGGAACTCCGCGACGTACTCCCAGTGCACTTCCTCGTAGGCGTTCTCGTAGCGCTCCAGCCTGCCGATGGACTTGCCGCCCAGCAGCATGCGCCCGAACAGATCGGCCACTTCCCGGCCCAGGCGCTCGCCCAGGCGCTGTTCGGAAGTGTTCGGCGGCGGCAGCTCGCCGGCCAGCGAAGTACCGCCGTAATAGCTTTCGAGAATTTCCGCCAGCAGGGCGCGGTCGATGGAAAAGCCGATGCGGCCCAGCGGGCTGTTCAAACGCAGCGCGGGCTCGTGCGGATATTCCTCGTGTACGTTGACCTGGATCAATTCCAGGGTGATGCGAAAGTTGCGCAGGAAATAATCGGCAATGATGCGCGGATGTTTGCTGGAACTTTCCTTAATGAAAATCGGCACCTTGTGATAATGCCGGCCCAGCTTGTGCGGCTTGAGGCGGAGCAATTTGTCCGCCGGCACATCATGGAGCACTTTCGGGTTGCCAGTCATGGTGTGGAACATCCTGAATATAAGTAAGCGATCCGTGGTCGGGTCATGCTGTCCATCGGATTCGGGTCTCGGCGCGAGTCGCCGAGCCGCTGGCCGCGCCGTCTCGCCAGGCGCGCCTACCCCATTCCGCAACCCTATCGGCAGGGGTGGCGAAACCTTAAATCAAAAAAGATCAAAAGCCCCCGTTTCATTGATTTTGATGGCGGCTGAGGGTATTAATCGCGTCCGGTACTGGGCACAGTGGCAACTGGCTGCTAGCGTGCCACACTCGCTGCGTAAATTGCAGCCACGACCCGTACGAATAGATGTGCAAAACCTGCCGCCGCGGCAATCCCAGTTTGGCCGTTGGTCTTATTGCGCGGGAAAGAAGGTAGTCGTTGTACGTTCCTGAAACGTGACTTCCCTGGATTGGTATATGCATAACTTCAATGAGCGACCAGCAGCCGCTGAAATAACTTCGCCGGTGATCGGCGTGGTCGGCAGTCGGGACAATCACAGCTATGCATTGCTGCTGCAGCAGTTGCAGGCCGCCGGCTGCGCCGTCGAGCATTTCGCCGAGCTTCCGGCGCCGGCCGTTGCACATCAGGCACGGCTGGACATCCTCTTCCTGTTCGTTCGCGACCTGGATATCGCCGCCCTCGAAGTGCGCCTGCTGCCGCTGGTGAGCTGCCAGCGCCTGCATGTGGTGCCCATCGTCGAGTACGCCGACCAGGCCGTGGCGGCGCGCCTGCTCGAACTGGGCTGCATCGACTACCTGCTGGCGCCGTTCAGCGCCACCCAGGTCACCGCCCTGCTGCAGCGCCATGCCCAGGCCGGGCTGGCGCGCGAGGGCTTCGTCAGCCAGTCGGCCGCCGGCCGGCGCCTGCTGGCCATGGCCCAGCGTGTCGCGCTGACCCGCATGCCGGTACTGATCACGGGCGAAACCGGCACCGGCAAGGAGCTCATGGCCCGCTACATCCACAGCTTCGGTGCGACCTCCGGGGCGCCCTTCGTGGCGGTCAACTGTGCGGCGATCCCCGAGGCGATGCTTGAATCCCTGCTGTTCGGTCACGAGCGCGGTGCCTTCACCGGTGCGGTCAGCAGCCAGGCGGGCAAGTTCGAGCTGGCCAATGGCGGCACCCTGCTGCTCGACGAGATCGGCGAGCTGCCGCTCGGCCTGCAGGCCAAGCTGCTGCGCGTGCTGCAGGAACGCCGGGTGGAGCGACTGGGCGGTCGACGCGACATTGAGCTGGATGTGCGCATCATCGCCGCCACCAACCGCGACCTGCGCGAGGAAGTGGCCCAGGGGCGCTTCCGCGAAGACCTGCTCTACCGCCTCGACGTCCTGCCGCTGCACATTCCGCCGCTACGCGAGCGCCGCGAGGACATCCTGCCGCTGGCGCGCAGCTTCATTCAGCGTTGCGCCCCCCACGAAGACCCCGATCAGTTGCTGACCGAAAGCGCCTGCCAGGCGTTGCTGCACCACGCCTGGCCGGGCAACGTGCGCGAGCTGGAAAACACCCTGCAACGCGCGCTGGTGCTGCGCAACGGCCTGTTCATCCAGCCGGTCGACCTCGGCCTGGCGGTCGCCGAGCCGGCCGCAGCGAGCCTCGCCAGCGCGCCGCTCGAAGGTACCGGCGGGCGGGCCGCGCTTAAAGCCAGCGGCAAACTGGCCGAATACCAACATGTGCTGGACACCATTCGGCGTTTCGACGGGCACAAGGCCAAGGCGGCGCAAAGCCTCGGCATGACCCCGCGCGCCTTGCGTTATCGCCTCAATGCCATGCGCGAGCAGGGCATGCAGATCAACATTTGACCGGCGGGAGACGGGCATGGATTCAATCACACAGGTGCGCATGGACATGCTCACGCGCATGCAGCAGTTCACCAGCGTCGCCCAGGGCGGCGCGGTGCGCGAGGCGCTGCGTTCGGAGGAGGCTCAGCCGGGCAGTTTCGGTGTGTCCTTCGAGCAACTGATTCGCGCGGTGGACGCCGATCAGCACCGTGCCAGTGCCGCCCAGCGTGCCGTGGAGATGGGCGAAAGCGACGACCTGGTGGGCGCCATGGTCGACAGCCAGAAGGCCAGCGTGTCCTTCTCCGCCCTGCTGCAGGTACGCAACAAACTGTCCACCGCCTTCGACGAGATCCTGAAGACGCCGCTGTAAGCGTCACGAGAGCCGACCCGTGCTGCAGAACCTACTGAACAAATTCCACGAGCGGGGCTTGAAGCTCGACCCCCGCTGGTTCCTGGCCAGCCTGGCCGCGGTGGCCGCGATCCTGGCGATGCTGGTGGTCTTCTACCTCTGGCGCGACAGCGAAACGCTGCGGCCCCTGTATGGCAGCGGCGAGACCTATCAGGTTTCCGACGTCATGCAGGTGCTGGACGCCGAGGGCGTGCGCTACCGGGTGCATCCGGTGAACGGCCAGGTGCTGGTCGCCGAGTCGGACCTGGCCCGCGCGCGCATGCTGATGGCCTCCAAGGGCATCAAGGTCAGCCGCCCGGCCGGTTACGAGCTGTTCGACAAGGAAGAGCCACTGGGCACCAGTCAGTTCGTGCAGAACGTGCGCTTCAAGCGCAGCCTGGAAGGCGAGCTGGCACAGACCATCATGACCCTGCGCGGCGTGAACTCGGCCCGCGTGCACCTGGCCCAGGAGGAGAGCCACTCCTTCGTGGTCGGCAAGCGCGCCCCGGCCAAGGCCTCGGTGATGGTGCAACTGGACCCCGGCTACAGCATGGAACCCGACCAGGTCACCGCCATCGCCAACCTGGTGGCCGGCAGCCTGCCCAACCTCAAGCCCGAAGACGTGCACGTTGTCGACCAGTACGGCGTGCTTCTGACCCGCGCCCTGGCGGCCGGCGGCACCGGGCCAACCCAGCAGTGGAAGGCCAACGAGGAGTACCAGAAGAAGGTTGCCAGCAACATCGAGCAGGTGCTGGCACCGGTGCTGGGCCTGGGCAACTACCGGGTCAGCGTCGCCGCTGACATCGACTTCAGCCAGCGCGAGGAAACCCAGCAGGTGTACGGTGATACGCCGCGCCTGCGCAGCGAGGTGACCCGTGACGAGCGCACCCTGGACCAGTTGGCCCTGGGCGTGCCCGGCTCGCTGACCAACCGGCCGATCGCCAACGCGCCGAACGCCGAAGGCGATGCCGAGAACCGTGCGGCCACCTCCACGCGCCTGGAAAGCAACCGCCGCCACGACTACGACCAGACCATCACACACATCAAGCACCCGGCCTTCCGCCTGCGCCAGCAGAGCGTGGCGGTGGTGATCAATGCCGACGTGGCGCCCGAGGGCGGCTGGCCGGCCGAGACGCTGACCCAGCTGGAAACCATGGTGCGTACCGCCGCAGGCTTCAACGCCGAGCGTGGCGACCTGCTGGCCCTGAGCACCCTGCCCTTCGCGCCCCTGTCGATCGTGGAGCCGGAGCTGGCCTGGTGGCAGGACGACAAGGTGCTGGAGTGGGGCAAGCTGGGCCTGGCCGGACTGGTCAGCCTGCTGATCCTGCTGTTCGGCGTGCGTCCGGCGATCCGCGCCCTCAGCCCGCGCAAGGACGACGCCGAAGCCGAGGCCGCCGCGGCACAGGCTGCCAGCGCCCAGGCCGCGCTGGTCAGCGACGATTCGCACCTGCTGGCGCCCGCTGCGCCCGAGGCACCGGCTCCCGCCCTGCCGAAGATCTTCAGCGAGCTCAACCCGCTGGCCGAGATCCGCCTGCCGGCGCCCGGCTCGGGTCTCGAGCACCAGATCGAACACCTGCAGATGCTTGCCCTGCACGAGCCCGAGCGGGTCTCCGAAGTGCTCAAGCACTGGATCGGCCGTAACGAGAAGAAAGCATGAGTACGCAAACCAGCGACAGCACCACCCCGAGCGAGCCGACGAGCCGGGTAGTCACCACGAACAGCCTGCCCAGCCCGGTCGAGCAGGCCGCCATCCTCATGCTCAGCATGGACAAGGAGGCCGCCGCCGGCGTGCTCAAGCACTTCTCCCGCGAGGAAATCATCGCCGTCAGCCAGGCCATGGCGCGCCTGTCCAACATCAAGCTGAGCCAGGTCACCGACGTGATCGGCCGCTTCTTCGAGGACTACAAGGAGCAGAGCAGCATCAAGGGCGCCAGTCGCAACTACCTGGACGACATGCTGGCCAAGGCCCTGGGCGGGGAGATCACCCGCACCCTGCTGGACAGCATCTACGGCGAGGAAATTCGCGCCAAGATGTCCAAGCTGGAATGGCTCGACCCTCGCCAGCTGGCCACGCTGATCGCCAGCGAGCACGCCCAGATGCAGGCGGTGTTCATCGCCTTCCTGCCGCCGGGACAGGCCACCGAGGTGCTGGAATCCCTGCCGGTCGAGCAGCAGGACGACCTGCTCTATCGCATCGCCAACCTCAACGAGATCAGCGGCGACGTGATTGCCGAGCTGGAGCAGCTGATCGAGCGCAGCCTCAGCGTGCTGTCCACCCAGGGCTCGCAGGTGCGCGGCCTGAAGCAGGTGGCGGACATCATGAACCGCTTCAAGGGCGACCGCATGCAGATGTTCGAACTGCTGCGCGGGCACGACGAATCGCTGGTCGACAAGATCGAAGACCAGATGTACGACTTCTTCATCCTTGCCCGCCAGAGCCAGGAAGTGCTGCAGACCCTGCTGGAAGCCGTGCCGCTGGAAGAGTGGGTGGTGGCCCTCAAGGGCGCCGAGCCCGAGCTGGTCAAGGCCGTGCTCGGGGCCATGCCGCGCCGTCAGGCGCAGCAGATGGAAACCATCAAGCGCCGCCAGGGCCCGGTGCCGATCAGCCGGGTCGAGCAGGTGCGCAAGGACATCATGTCCATCGTCCGCGAAATGGCGGCCGACGGCGAATTGCAGATCCAGCTGTTCCGTGAACAGACGGTCGAGTGACAGGTGAGCGCATGACGGTACGAGTGATTCGGGGCGACGCCCGTGGTTGGCGCGTCTACCGCTTTCCGCCGCGCCATCGTGGCGTGGCGGCCGGCGACGGCCAGGACGCGCTGACGGCCGATCCGGCCGCGCTGCAGCGCGCGCTGGCCGAGGGTTATCAGGAAGGCCAGGAACGCGGTTTCCAGGAAGGCCGCGACGAGGGCGTCGAAGTCGGCCGCGCCGAAGGCTACCAGCGTGGCCTGGAGGAGGGTCTGGCCAAGGGCCTGGAAGACGGCCGGCTGCAGGGGCGGCGCCAGTTCGAGCAGGCCTGCGCGCCGCTGGACCGCATGATGGAATCCTTCCGCGTGGCGGTCAGCGAATACGAGCGCGGCCGCCGCGAGCAACTGCTGGAAATGGTCGCCAAGGTGGCCAAGCAGGTGATCCGCGTCGAGCTGACGCTGAATCCGGCACAGCTGCTGACCCTGGCCGAGGAAGTGCTCAACACCCTGCCCGGCAATCACGAGGACGTGCAGATCCACCTCAATCCCGAGGAGTGCGCACGCATTCGCGACATCGACCCGGAACGCGCGCGGCGCTGGAAGCTGGTGCCCGACGACCGTCTGGCCCATGGCGAATGCCGCGTGGTCACCTCCGAGGCGGAAGCCGACATCGGCTGCCAGCAGCGCCTGGACGCCTGCATGGACACCCTGGCCGGGCACCTCAAGGTCGAGGACTGATCGGCCATGCTGCTGGACAGTGATGCCCTCGACGAGGCCCTGAAATCCCTCGACAGCGTTCAGTTGGCCAAGGTCAGCGGACGCCTGGTGCGGGTCTCCGGGCTGATCCTGGAAGGGCTCGGCTGTCACCAGCCGACCGGCCAGCGCTGCTACGTGGAGCAGACCGACGGCAGCCTGCTGGAAGCCCAGGTGGTGGGCTTCAACCGCGAAATCACCTACCTGATGCCGTTCAAGAAGCCGCTGGGCCTGGCCACCGGCGCGCGCATCTTCCCGATCCGCGAGGAAGCGCGCCTGCGCATCGACGATTCCTGGCTTGGCCGGGTGGTCAACGGCCTCGGCGAGCCCCTGGACGAGCAGGGCAAGCTGACCGGCCACGACCTGCTGCCGCCGCTGCCGCCGCCGGTCAACCCGCTGCGCCGGCGCCCGGTGGAAGAGCCGCTGGACGTCGGCGTGCGCGCCATCAATGCCATGCTCACCCTCGGCAAGGGCCAGCGGGTCGGCCTGTTCGCCGGCAGCGGCGTGGGCAAGAGCGTGCTGCTGGGCATGATCACCCGGCAGACCAAGGCCGACGTGGTGGTGGTCGGACTGATTGGCGAGCGCGGCCGCGAGGTGCAGGAATTCATCCTGCACTCCCTCGGCCCGGAAGGCCTGCGCAAGGCGGTGGTGGTGGTGGCGCCGGCCAACGAGTCGCCGCTGATGCGCCTGAAGGCCGCTGATCTGTGCCATAGCATCGCCGCCTATTTCCGCGACCGCGGCCAGGACGTGCTGCTGCTGATGGATTCCCTGACCCGCTACGCCATGGCCCAGCGCGAGATCGCCCTGGCGCTGGGCGAGCCGCCGGCCACCAAGGGCTATCCGCCGTCGGTGTTCGGCATGCTGCCGGAGCTGGTGGAAAGCGCCGGCAACGGCGCCAGTCCAACGGGCAGCCTCAGTGCGCTGTACACGGTGCTGGCTGAGGGCGATGACCACCAGGACCCGATTGTCGACTGTGCCCGTGCCATCCTCGATGGCCACATCGTGCTGTCGCGCAAGCTGGCCGAGGTCGGCCACTACCCGGCCATCGACATCGGCGCCTCGGTGAGCCGCTGCATGGCCCAGGTGTCCGCTCCCGAACACCGCAACGCCGCGCGTCAGCTCAAGGAGCTGTACAGCACCTACGAAAAGATCCGCGAGCTGATCCCGCTGGGCGGTTACACCCCCGGCGCCGATGCGAAGACCGATCGCGCCGTGCAGCTGGCGCCCGCCATCGAGCGCTTCCTGCGCCAGGAAACCGGCCAGGATGCCGACCTCGACTTCAGCGTGCGCACGCTGCAGCAGCTGCTGGGGAGTCGCGGATGAAGGACCAGCTGAATACCCTCGGCAAGCTGGCCGCCATCCGCCAGATGCGCGTGCGCCAGATGCTCGGTCGCGTGCAGTACCAGCGCAACCTGTGCCAGCGCTATCGCAACAACATCAGCGGCCTGGGCCGCCTGAGCGAGTATGTCGGCGGCGCGGAGACCGGACTGCACCGCCTCAACCAGCAGCAGTACAAGACCAACCTGTACAAGATGATCGACCTGCAGCGGCGTGAGCTGGCGACCGCCGAGGAGCACCTGGAACGCCTGCAGAACGACCTGCTGCGCGCCATGCGCAGCGAAAAGGCGCTGGAGCAGTTCATCGACGCCAAGTCCGACGAGTGGAACCGCGAACTGGTGCGCCAGGAGCAGAAGATCCAGGACGCGATGGCCAGTCAGTCCTGGTGGCGCGGTACCGGGACCTAGCGGCAGGCTGGTACGGCGCCCGGCAGGAGCGAATTCATTCGCGAGCTGTTGGGTGCGGCCTGCACGAAAGAGCTCGCGGACAAGTCCGCTCCCACCAAAGCCGTGGCCCACGAAAGCGGCTACCGGCCACCCGTCGCGCTGCGCTGTCGCTCGCGCTTGGCCGACCATACTTGCCGGCGAGGTGATCGCCATGTCCGACACGAGCGCCGCGCTGATTCTTGACACCGCCCTGTCGCTTGCCGAAGCGCGCGGCTGGGAACGCCTGCAGCTGTACGAAGTGGCTGATGCGCTGGGCATCGGCCTGGACGCCATCGCACGCCATTACCCCGACAAGGACGCCCTGGTCGACGCCTGGTTCGCCCGCGCCGAACAGGCGATGCTGGAACGTGCCCGCGACGAGGACCTGGCAGCCCTGTTGCCCGCCGAGCGCCTCGAGGAGCTGCTGGTGGCCTGGTTGCGAGCGCTTGAGCCGCATCATGCGCTGGCAGGCCAGATGCTGCTCTACAAGCTGGAGCCGGGGCATCTGCACCTGCAACTGGGGGGCCTGCACAGCCTGAGCCGGGTGGTGCAGTGGTGGCGCGCCGGTGCTCGACTGCGGGGTGCGTGGCTGAACCGTATCGGCCAGGAATGCCTGCTCAGTGGCCTGTTCCTGCGCACCTTCTGCCGCTGGCTGCGCCGTCCCGATCCCGACCTGGCCCAGACCCGACGCTACCTTCGCCGTCGCTTCGAAAGCGCCCCGCTGCGCTACCTGCTGCATTGATCGGGCTGTCGCAGCCAGAAACATTCTGCGCTGGCAATCACCCTGGCCACTGGGCAAGATGACGCGCGTGAATCAATCAATAGGGACATCCCTGATGCAGCGTTTTCTCAGTATCGCCCTGGCTTTCTGCCTGGGCCTGACCTTTACCCTGGATGCCGACGCGGCACGTCTGGGTAACAAGAAGAGCTTCGGCTCCGCGCCGTCCCACCAGACCCGCCAGGCCGCTCCCGCCCAGCAGAATCAGGCGCAGGCGCCGGCTGCGCGTCCGGGCGCCGCGGCGCCCGCTGCCAGCGGCGCGTCCAAGTGGCTCGGCCCGCTGGCCGGCATCGC
>NZ_JBOY01000027.1:0-23506 GCF_000647775.1 Pseudomonas sp. RL
GCATCACCGTGGTGTCCTCGAACAGCCCGCCGGGCTTGGCGATGGCGTCCAGGTGGTGGGCGAAGAAGCGCAGGTAAAACTCGCTGAAGGCGCTGCCCCGGGCGCGCGGCTGCTGGTAGGCCTGCAGGGTCTGCAGGTAGTCGGACCAGTCCGTTTCGTCCTGGGCGTAGAACTGCACCACCCAGGGGTTCTCGTCGAGCTCGTCGAAGGCGTCCTGCAGAGCATTCTCCAGCGCATCGCGCGCCTGCCACAGCCACGCCAGCTCGCGACCCTCAGTGCCGATCGGCTGCAGCTCGAAGAACGCCGCCACCGACAGGCCGTCTTCGAGCAACAGGCTCTGCGACTCGGGCAGGTACTCGACCCACGGCAGCCGGTCCACGAAGGACGGCCCCACCGCATACAGCGCCTCATGCTCGGCCTGGGTGGCCGGGCGGCGTCCCAGCCCAGGCGCGCCGATGCCAGCACTGGCCAGCGTCGCGACGTGCCGGCTCCAGGCGCCTTGGGCCTCGTCCGTCGTCTGCGGATCCGCCGCACGACGCCAGCGCATCAGAGATCCTCCAGCCGTTCGCCCGGCAGCGCGTACTGCACCCGCTGGTAGAACGGGAACACCGTGCTGTAGCCAGGGACCGGCACCGGCTCGCTGCCGGCCAGGTGCGGAAAGACGTACATCACCAGATCGGGATTGGGCAGGCGCGGGAACTGGCTGCGGATCTCGCTGGCGGCACTGCGGGTGTATGCCGCGTTGGGCGTCGCACGCTCATGCTCCTCCAGTGACCGGCGCAGCGTCAGGCGCGCCTCCAGCAAGGCCCCCTGCCCCGCGCCACCGGTCTGCTGTCGCCAGATATCCAGCATGCTCGACTCGTCGCGCGCCAGAAGCTGCTGGGTGTCGGTGGCGCAGCCACCGAGCAGGGCCAGCGCGAGCAGCCACAGGCCGCATTCAGTCCAGTTCCGCCGCATGGGTGGCCTCCTGCCGATGGGCAACCCGGCGACCCCGGGCGTCGTAATCGATGGCCAGCGCCTGCTCCAGGTGCACGGCGACCCGGGCTCCGGGCTGCACGTACACCGCCGCAAAGGCCTGGCCGTAGAGCTTGTTGACCCAGTCGGCCATGTCGCGCACGCCGCCGGCGAGGATGCGTTCCATCACCTGACTGCCGCCGATGCCGACCGTGCCCAGCGCGCCGTTGCCGCTGGCCACCACCGCAACACTGTCCTTACCGGACGAGATCAGCGAGGCGGCGCCGGCGCCGGCCGCAGTCATCAGCGCCTGGGTGCCCAGATACTGCTGGGCGTTGCTGCGCCGCTCACCGCTCACACAGGGATTGCCCTGGGGATCGCTGATCCAGCCCAGGCCGTCCTGCATCCCGCTGCCGCCACGCGCCTGTCTGCCCTCCTCCGGCAAGGTGCGCACCGTACCGTCCTGGAACACGAAGGTGATGGAGCGGATCTGCCCGCGCACGCAGGACAGCGTCCAGTCGCCCGAGGCGGTGCCGCTGACCACCGCGCCGGCCACATCGGGCAGCTCGATGCCGTTGGCGGTCAGGTTGTCGGCGCCGATCAGCACCTTGAAGGGATAGGGATCGTTGACCGTGCCGTCGATGGGCACGCGGCCAATCAGCGCAGTCATGGCCACCGAGCCCATCAGCGTGGCGTTGGCCGGCAGCGTGTAGACGGCTCGGGTGGATCCGCTCAGGACTTGCCGTACTTGCCCGCTCGCCTCTCCTACCGCCTCGGCCAACGCGGGGCGTTCCGGCCTGGCAAGGCCAAAGCCAACAGGCTTCGCCTGGCCTGCAGATTGCGACTCGGTGCGCAGCTCTTCCGGCTCGATCCAGCGCAGCCCCGCCGATTCGCCTACCAGATCGCCGGGCTCCAGGCCCAGGCCGATGGGCAGTTCGGGCGCACCCCGGGCCGCCAGTGCATCCAAGCGCAACTGCAGTTCCTGCAGCAGGCTCTGGGTCACCTGGCGTTCGCCGAATAGTTCTCCGCGCGCCTGTTCCAGCCGTTTGTGCTCGGCGGCCAATGCCTGCTCGATGCGCTGATCGATCGCTCCCTCACGGGCGCGCAGCCGTTCGTTCTCAGCCTTGTGCTGGCGGTTGTCGCCCAGCGCGCGCTGCAATTCGCCGCGCAACTGCTTCACCTGCGCCACCAGGGTGGCGACGGTGTCCTGCGGAGTGTCGCCGGCAATGCCCAGCGCATGCATCTCATCAGGGGTAAGCCGCGCCGCCTCGCCCGCCAGCGTGGGCGGCTGGGATTCGCCATCGGCGGACAGCCGCACACCGACCCACACCAGCAGCAACGCCACCGGCACCAGCAGCCACTTCAGCAGTGGGTTACTGCCCATCGGCCAGCTCTCCGCGAGCGACAGGTATCGAGGTGAAGCCAAACAGAGCGGTGCGCATCACGCCATTCCTTGGGGTCAGGGAACGGCATGATGCGCGGGCGTGGATCGTTATGCGGGAGGCAATGGGGAGCTGGAGGGTACCGGATTCGTTTGCGTGTAACGGGAAACCGCCACGACTAAGCGGCAGCGAGGCAATTGGCGCACCGCTATGGGTGATGCGCCAGATACTCGGCCAGCGCGCGGCGGGTCAGGTCGTTCAACGTAATGCTCTGCCGGTTCGCCGCAACGCTGGCGGCCAGATGCAGGTCGTGCCCGATGCGAACGTTGAACGAGCCCTTGCAAGGTACCTCGGGCTCCTGCCCCAGGCTCGCGCAGGTGTCCAGATAATCATCCACCGCCTGCTCAAACGCCTCCTTCAGCTCGGCGACGGTCTCGCCTTCGTAGCTGACCAGCGCCCGGATGAACTGGAGCCTGCCAAACAGGCAGTTGTCCTCCGGACTGGCTTCGATCGAGCCGTAATAACCCCGGTGCTTCAACAGATTGCTCATCCAATCAATCCTCCCGCCTTCAGGTGTTCGATCACCTGGCGTTTCACATAAGCCTTCAGCTCGTTACCCGGGTGCGGCCTGTGCAGGTTGATCATCGCGCGCGGATCGCCATTGTCGAACTTGACACGACTCCCCGCTCCCTCGATCTGCCGATACCCAAGGCTGCACAGCAAAGACACCAGCTCAGGCCAGGTGAATCCGGCCTGTTTGCTAAGCAGTTTCGCCAGCAACTTTGCGTGCTTGGTCATGCTCCCTCCGAGCTGCAACTAATGCTAGTTGCAATCACGCTAACGATCAATCGACCTGGTTCTGCCGGATCAACAAGATGGGGGGAACTATGGCTGGGCCGGCTCGACGCAGCCATTCACTGGGCCGGCACGACGGGCACCGGCAGCAACGCACCGGCCAGACCCTGCCCGCGCGTCACCAGGTAGACCACCGTGGTATCCGTCGCCTCGCCCGCGGGGCCGAGGGTGGCGTGCTGGAAGGTGGCCGCCACGAACGCGCCCTGCAGCGCGCGCGGATCCAGTTCCAGCCAGCGCGTGGACTGGTTGCTGAGGCGCACCGCGCTCACCCAGTAGTCATCCAGACGCCAGGCCGCCAAGGCCCGCGCCTGAACCGGCAACGCCGGCAGCAGGGTCTGCAGCGGCAGATCCGGGCGCAGGCCGACCCGGGCGATGCCGAGCAGCGGCTCGACAGTACGCAACGGCGCATAGAGCATCTGTGCCGCGTAACGGGTCAGCGCCACCGGCAACGGCGTCGGCGTCGGCCGCGGCGTAGGCAGCTCCATCTCGCCCGCCGTAGCCGCTTCCTCGCTGACGATGCGCAACGGCTCCAGGGGCGCCTCGCCGGCAGCCGCGGCGCTGGCCACGACATCCAGTAACAGCAGCGCGCCTGAATCCACATCCTGTACCTGCAGCCGCGTCGGCCCCAGCGCCTCGCTGGCCCGCAGGTAGAGCGCGCCGCCCGCGCTCTGCACCCGCAACCGCGCCCCCACGCCGGCGGGCACGCCGACCCGTACGCGGCGATCGACAAACACCACGCGCTCCTCCCCGACCTGCAGTGACACGCTCAGGGGCAAGCGCTCCCAGCGCAGAATCTCCACGGCCTGGCTCAGCGGCGCCAGGCCCAGGACCGCCATCAGCACGGCACCGCGAATGACTGCCCACCTCATGGCTTTCCTCCCTGCCCAGGCTCGGCGGCCGGCGGCTCGATGCGTTGCGGCGCGCCGGAAAAGCAGTCCAGCGCCAAGCCGAACGGATTGCGCTGCGGGTCGATGTCCAGGCGGATGACCTTGAGCGGATAGCGCACCAGGGCGCGCTTCACCTGCTCGGCGCCGTAGTACTCATCGGCGCTGACATCCAGGGTCACCACCCAGTCGCGGGCCGACAGTGCCCGCACCCGCGCGGCGGGGTTGTCGCCATAGCCACGCCCGGGAATCTCATAGATGCCGCGCACGCGCTGACGCAGCTCGCCGCTGCTACGGCGATGCTCGTAGTCCTGACGCAGAAACGCCTGGCAGGCTGGCGTGAAGTAGGCGGCCAGCGCCTGCAGATTGCGCGGATAGTCTTCCTCGCCATTGCTCGGCCAGCGCTGCAGCTGCTGCCAGACGTAGAAGGTGAAGGCATACACGCTCTCCGGCGGCACGTCCCACCACTTGCGGGTGCTGCCCGAACGCAGGTCCGGCGGCACATGGATGGTCAACTGACTGGGCGCACTCCACCAGCCGAAGCCCAGCAAGAGCGCCAACAGGAACAGCGCGCCGAGCGCCAGGCGCAGGGTGCGCACATGTGCCTGCAGATGGCTGACCTCGTTGCGAAAGCGGCTCATCGCGGCCCCCGGCCGAAGCTGCGGCGCGTCGTCCAGTAGCCCGAGCGGGTGATCAGCCCCTGCCCGCCCAGCCAGTCCGCCACCAGCGGATGGCGCACCGCCAGGCGCCACTGCAGTTGCCGGTACAGCCAGGTGTCCGGCCGGCCGCGCTTGTGCCGGCGCAGCAGGCCGCCGCCGACGAACACCCCCAGCGCGATGCAGCCCACCAGCAGCGCCGGCAGTACCGCGACGCTGCCCAGCACCCAAGCCAGCGGCAGGCCAATCAACAGCCCGCCGGCCGCTGACAGTGCCACGCAGATCCACAGCTCGTCGGCGGTCAGCCCGCGCACCACCACCGGCTGGTGATTCAGCCGGTGCGGCAGGAAGGTCACCTGACGCTCGTCAGTGGCCATGTCGGCGCCGGCCCTAGAGCACGCCGGTGGCGTTGGTGAGCAGCCAGATTCCCACCACCAGCAGGATCGCGCCCACCGCCACCGTCAGCCCGAACTGGCCCCAGGTGGCACGCCCGGTGTGGATCTCCGAATAGCGCGTGTAGGCGTGGTAACACACGCCCACGAACATCGAGGCCACCACCAGCAGCGCCACCAGCAACACGATGTCGTAGCCGTAGTTCTGCAGCGTCTGCATGATGCCGCTGCCCTGCCCCCGCGACGGGTCCTCCATGGTCGGCAGGCCCTGCGCCAGTGCCGGCAACGGCAGCGCCGCCAGGGTCGGAATAGTCAGGATGAAACGAGGGAAACGCAGTTCAGTCTTCATGGCGGTCGGGCCTTTGCGGGTGGTCAGGACAGAAGGAAGAAGGTCAGCACCAGGTACAGCGCGAAAAAGCGCACCACGACCCCGAGGAACTGGCGCAGCGACAGACGCTGCTCGGCCCAGCCGACGTAGGCGGTGCGCATCGCCCACACGCCCCACACCAACAGCACGGCGAACACCAGGCCGAGCAGCAGGGTCGCCACGACCGCCGGCGCAACGCCGCCATTGGCCTGGAAGGCACTGGCCTGGGCAGCGGTCATGGCGCCGCCTGCGCATCAGCGGTCCGAACAGACAACAGGTAATCGCCGGCCAACGGCTCCGGCTCGCGCGGTTGGGCGCGTGGCGGCGACAGGTACGCCTGAATACCGGCGCGCACGCGCTGCAGATCCTCGCGCAGGCGGGCGTGATCGAAGTGGTAGCGCTCGGAGGGATTCGGCTGGTAGCTCGAAGCGACAGCGATGAGAAAGCGGTCCAGCAGATCAAGCTGGTGAAGTGCGCTGGCCAGGTTCTGGCGATGCAGATCCATGTCGGTGGCGGAGGCGACGGACGCCCAGGTCCACAGCGTTGCCAGCAGCAAGACTGCAAAGTAGTGGGTGGGCTTGAGGAGCGGGAAACGCATCACGCCATCCCTTGAGCAAGGAGGAAGGCGTGATGGTGGAGGAAGGAGGCAGCTCAGGCACTGCGGAATCGGGTTTTGAAGGTCTCCAGATTTTCGTCAATCTTTAAGTAAAACCCGTAACCACCGGTCAATCCACACCCTTGGAAATCCGAGAATTCCGTTCAAACATCAAAACACTCGAGGAATTCTTTTCGCAAAACCGAAACAACCTCGTATGCACCGAAAATCTTAAATTCGCCGCCGGGGTATAATTCCAGTCTAACTTCTTCCCCTGCTCGTACGGCCGTATAATTGACGAAGTCCGGGCCACCACTTATTGTTATCGTGCGAGACTTAAGAATATGGAATTTTCTATGTTCAAGCCACTTATATATATTAATAGCATTGGCACGACAGGCCCATTCTGCCGCACTGTCCGAAAGCCTAGTCAAGTCATCTTCAACAGAACCATTTTCTTCAAGTATCAGCCCTTCAGTGCCAGGCCATCTTAACCAGGCACGATCAAAATCAAGCATGGCTGCTTCCGGCGTATCACCATAACCAACAACTCCGTCCTCAGAGCTGTCACCGAGGTATGTGCACCACTGGTTGCCGTCGAGTCTTAAATTCGGCAGAAGCCGAACCGAAGGCCGCTCTTGAAGCAACCGCAGCTTGCTTAACGCAACTCCAGCCTCCATCAGTAATTTATTCTCATCCATACCATTCCCCGAAGAAGACATTTTAATCGACAATCCCAGGCACGCGACGGAAGTACCTATAAAAAGAACTCCTCAAGTCAGCGACAATTTCCTGACCACCAACAAATTCCACAAGCCCTTCACGATTATTTCGCTCAAAACTTTCACCTTTAAAATAGAACTTATAAGAATATACAGGGACCCCTTCACTATAACATTTAATGAAAAGATCCCCACCCGTAACCCCCATAGCCGCAAACCATTTATCTACCGCCGCATACCCCGCAGGGCAATTCCAAGTTGCAACTCTTTTTTCATCAACGCTGTATTCGCCCGGCGCGACGTGGTGTGAGTTTTTGTCAAATTTTACAATTGACTTCCAGATCCTCGGGGGATTACACCACTGCTTATCGAAGTCCACCAGTGCTTCTTCTTGCGTTATGCCAAATCCGGCGATACCCTCCTGCAAATCTCGACCATAGAGGGCACACCAGTGACCCTCGTCACGGAACAAACGAGGTTTATATAAATTCGATGGCCGAGAGTACGCCTCCAATAAAATCGTTGCGTCTTCATGTAGTTTTTGTATTAACAAATCCATACGTCCTCCCTCTAGGCGATAATAGCCAACCAGATTTCTTGGCGGAATCTCATTAACAGCATAATCATTTCCAGCAGTGGCGGTTCTTTTACCAGCTTCTGCGTCTCACTGGACAGCGGATGCTCTCTGTTCCGAGTACTAGCTGGGTTGATTATGCTCAACCAAGAGCGAAATTTCACGAAGTCTGCCCCCCGTTCAAACAACAAAGCTCACGCTATCCCACACGCACGACAACTTGCGTCGCGAGCCCACCCGACCATCCTTTCAAGGCTTGGACACACGGCGCAGTTCGCGACTGATATTTAGGCTGCGGTGATCGCTGAGCGACTTTGCAACCGTGACTCGGCCCGGCGGAATGGGGAAAGGGACCAGCTCTTCGGCAAAGGAAGTGCGTGAAGAAGCCGTGGCGAGTGGTGGACGTTGTTACTCATGGTCTGACGGCCCAGTCCAGGAACAGCAGCATGATCCAGAGATGCTGCCGGACCGCAACCCGTACTACTCGGCATGAAGGCGCCCATCGGTGCCAGCAACGAATCCGGTGGTACACACTGCGGTGGGCAAAACGACCAACGTCCGGTCGACCTGCACGCGGGAGAACAAGGTGCTGATCTGAGCAGCGGTCATGGAGCCGCTTGCGCATCAGCGATCCGAACAGACAACAGGGCCAACGGCTCCGGCTCGCGCGGCTGGGATCGCTATGCAGCCCACCAGCATTGTGGGCTGCACCGCAGCCGGCATGCCCTGCATCCCATCGCCATCGAGGTGGAGCACCCTGTAAAGCCGACTGCAGACAAGGTAGCGAACCATCAAGCAGCCTCAAACAAGACTGCTACCCCCTGAAGAGAACTATGGTGGCGTGAGGCAAAATGCAGTACATTTGCGTGACATCACTGACGAGACGCTGCCATGTCACGCCTGAAGGACGAAACCCTATCCATCCGCACCTCCGCTGAGATCAAGCAACTTCTGCGCTTGGCCGCTGATCGCGAGCGCCGTTCCGTAGCGTCAATGATCGAAATTCTGGTGCTGGAGTACGCTCGTACGCATGGCCTGAAACCAGATCCTCAAGGTGAGTCAGTAAAGGGAGGCGTCTGAGGATGGCGAATGCCAAGGAAGCGCAAGCGCGCGTCAAAATCAACAAACTGCTGGAATCTGCTGGCTGGCGCTTCTTCGACGACGCCAAGGGCAAGGCCAACGTAGCACTGGAGCCTAACGTCAAACTCAGCCAGGCCCAGATCAATGATTTGGGCGAGAACTTCGAAGCGACCAAGAATGGCTTCGTCGATTTTCTGCTGCTGGACGAAAAAAGCTTTCCGCTGGTGGTGCTGGAAGCCAAGTCCGAAGACAAGAACCCGCTGGTCGGCAAGGAGCAGGCGCGTAAATACGCAAAGTCGCTCGACTGCCGCTTCGTGATCCTCTCGAACGGCAATCTGCACTACTTCTGGGACTTACAGCAGGGTAACCCGCACATCATCACCGCCTTCCCAACACCGGATTCGCTCAAGAGCTACCGGAAGTTCGAGCCCGACCAGAGGCGCCTGATTACCGAAGCCGTCGGACGCGACTACATCGTCCAGACCCAGCTGCCGGAATACGAGAAGGAAGCTGGCTGGCTCAATGCAGACGAGCGCCCGGCTTTTATCACCAAGAACAAGCTGCGCTTCCTGCGGGACTATCAGAAGAAGGCGCTCAATGCGATTCAGGATGCGGTCGCCGAAGGCTCGACCCGTTTCCTGTTCGAAATGGCGACCGGTACCGGCAAGACCCTGACCTCTGCCGCCGTCATCAAATTGTTCCTGCGTACCGGCAATGCCCGCCGCGTGCTGTTCCTGGTGGATAGACTGGAGCTGGAGGATCAAGCAGCGAAGGCGTTCAAGGACTATCTGAAGAACGACTACGCCACGGTCATCTACAAGGAGCGCCGTGACGACTGGCGCAAGGCCGAGATCGTGGTCACCACGGTGCAGTCGCTGTTGTTCAACAACAAGTACAAGCGCCTGTTCTCGCCCACCGACTTCGACTTGGTCATTTCGGATGAAGCCCACCGCTCCATTGGCGGCAATGCCCGCGCCGTCTTCGAGTACTTCGTCGGCTACAAGCTTGGGCTGACCGCGACCCCGCGCGACTACTTGAAGAGCTTTGACGCGAGCAAGCCAACCACCCGCGACCCGCGCGAGCAGGAACGCCGTCTGCTGCTGGACACCTACCGCACCTTCGGTTGCGAATCGGGTCAGCCGACCTTCCGCTACTCGCTACTGGATGGTGTCAAGGAAGGCTTCCTGATCAACCCTGTGGTGGTCGATGCCCGGACCGACATCACCACCAAGCTGCTATCCGAGCAGGGCTATGCCGTGATGGCTCCCGTCGGCGAGGACGGGCAGCAGGAGCAGAGCTTCGTTTCCAAGGACTTCGAGAAGAAGTTCTTCTCCAAGGCGACCAACGAGCTGTTCTGTCAGACCTTCATCAAGAACGGTTTGCGCGATCCCGTGACCGGCGAGTTTGGCAAGGGCCTGGTATTCGCCGTTAGCCAAAACCATGCCGCCAAGCTCACCCAGATCTTGAACGAGCTGGCGGACGTGCTTTGGCCCGGCAAGTACCAGTCAGACTTTGCGGTGCAGGTCACGTCCAACGTGGCGGATGCACAGCAATACACCATCAACTTCACCAACAACAACCTGCTGGGTTCAGCCAACTTCAATGCCCTGTACAAGACCAGCAAGGCGCGCGTGTGCGTGACAGTGGGCATGATGACCACCGGGTACGACTGCCCGGACATCTTGAACCTGGCATTGATGCGCCCGGTGTACTCGCCGTCCGATTTCGTGCAGATCAAAGGACGCGGTACGCGCAAGCACAACTTCCTTGAACAACTGTTCGATGACGATCTGAAGCCGCTGATCAACGAGCCAGAAAAGGCCCGCTTCAAATTCTTCGATTTCTTCGCCAACTGCGAATACTTCGAGGAAAAATTCGACTACGACGAAGTACTCAAGCTGCCGGCGCGCAGCAGCGAGGGAGAAGGTCAGGGTGAAGCGCCGCCACCGCCGACGGGCGGGCTCTACGAGCACACGGGCGCCGATGCCATCTTCCACGTAGCCGAACAGCAAATCGGCTACGAAGGCATGAAGATCGACCGGATGTTCTTCGAGAAATTCGAAGAACAGGTCAAAGCCGACCCGACGCTGCAGCAGCAGGTTGAAAACGAGCAGTGGGAGCAGGTCATCGACTACGTGACCAGCCAGCTGTTCGACAAACCCAACGAGTACTTCAACCTGGAGAAGCTGCGCCGTGCCGCCGGGGTGGATCGACGGCTAAGCCTGAAGGAAATCCTGCAGAAGATCTTCGGCCTGATCCCCTACTTCAAGAGCAAGGACGAACTGCTGGAGGATGAATTCCAGGAGTTCCTGCTCGCCAACCAGAGCAAGCTGACCGAAGACCAAGGCGCTGCTGTCCTGGCCATGAAGTACTTTTTCAAGGCGTACGCCACCGATGCCGCCCTGCGCGCCATCATCGACGACAAGCGCTTCGGTGAGCTGAACGTGAACCCGGCCTTTGGCGTGGGCGACCTGCGTGCCGTGCCGGCCGAGTGGCGCGAAGGCATCCCCGAGTACGTCAAAGACTACGTGCCGCTCAACCAATTCATGTAAGTCATTCAAGGCTGCCGTAGGTGGCCGAACGAGAAGAACAACACCATGCTGGATACCGACACCAAACGCCGAATCGACTCCTGCCGCGACATCCTCGTCGGCAAAGTGCCTGACCCCAAGAGCCAGGTCGAGCAGATCACCATCGCGCTGATCTACAAGTTCATGGACGACATGGATGCACAGTCCGAAGAGTTCGGCGGCAAGCGCAGCTTCTTCGTCAACGGCTTTGAGAAATACAGCTGGAGCAAACTGCTGGCGCCCAGCATGGGGGGGCAGGACACGCTGAACCTTTACTCCGAGGCCATTGGCAAGATGACCGAGAACACGCACCTGCCAGCGTTGTTCCGCGACATCTTCAAGAACGCCTACCTGCCTTACCGCGATCCGGAAACGCTAAAAGCGTTTTTGAAAGAGATCGACGGCTTTTCCTACGATCATTCCGAGCGACTAGGCGACGCTTTCGAATACCTGCTGTCGGTGCTGGGCAGCCAGGGCGATGCGGGCCAGTTCCGTACGCCGCGACACATCATTGATTTCATCGTCCGGGTCATCAACCCGCAGAAGCACGAGCGCATCCTCGACCCCGCCTGCGGTACGGCAGGCTTTCTGATCTCGGCCTGGAAATACATCCTGGACCAGAACAAAGCGCACAAGCCGGGCGACAAGCTGACGCCGGACGAGCGCAACAAGCTGGCCGCCAATATCCACGGCTACGACATTTCACCGGATATGGTGCGTCTGTCGCTGGTGAACCTCTACCTGCACGGCTTCACCAACCCGCACGTGGATGAGTACGACACGCTTACCAGTGAAGACAAGTGGAACGAACACGCGGATGTGATCCTCGCCAATCCGCCCTTCATGTCACCGAAAGGCGGCATCAAACCGCACAAACGTTTTTCCATTCAAGCCACACGCTCGGAAGTGCTGTTTGTCGATTACATCCACGAGCATCTGACCCCCAACGGACGGGCCGGCGTCATCGTGCCGGAAGGCATCATTTTCCAGACGGGCACAGCTTACAAGGCACTGCGCAAGCTGCTGGTACAGAACTCACTGGTGGCCGTCGTCTCCTTGCCGGCTGGGGTGTTCCAGCCCTATAGCGGCGTCAAAACTTCCATCCTGATTCTGGACAAACGACTGGCCAAGCAGACCCACAAGGTGTTGTTTGTGAAGGTCAGCAATGATGGCTTCGCATTGGGGGCTCAGCGCCGGCCAATCGAACAGAACGAATTGCCTCTTGCCCAGCAAGCGTTGGCGAAATTTTTTGCTGATCCGATAGGTTTTGAGAACGATGGATTCGCACATGCAGTAGAGCGGGGGCGAATTGCTGAAAATGGAGAGTGGAGCCTGAGCGGTGACCGATATGTGCAGGGCGAAATTATATCATCGCGGTTCAGGCAGGTGGAAATCGGGACAGTGATCGAAACTGTCACCCCTCCGGCAAAACTCCAAAAGGAAAACTATCTGCAATCAGGCCGCTACCCGATCATCGATCAATCTCAGAATGAAATAGCAGGCTGGACAGACGACGCAGCTGCGATCATCCACCCAGAAAAACCGTTCGTTATTTTTGGCGACCACACTTGTGCCGTCAAACTCGTTCGCCAACCATTCGCCCAGGGGGCAGACGGCATCAAAGTCATTAGAACAGCTGATGAATTGATGCCCGAGTTCCTATTTTATTTTCTGAAGACCCACCCTCTTGAGGCCGACGGCTACAAGCGACATTTCACCGACTTGAAGCGCAAGATAATTCCCCTTCCACCGATCGATATTCAACGCGAAATCGTTGCCGAGATTGAGGGCTGCCAGAAGATCATCGACGGCGCACGCCAGGTAGTAGAGAGTTACCAGCCTCGCATCAATGTGCAGAAGGATTGGCCATTACTCGCAATAAGAGAAGTTGCTCATGTCGATAGCGGCTTCGGCTTCCCTCTGGACATGCAAGGCTCAAAAGATAAGCCGTATCCTTTCCTCAAAGTCAGTGACATGAATTTGCCAGGAAACGAGTCTCGAATCATCACCCATAACCACACTGTCGACGCCAGTGATCTGGCTAAAATGAAAGCCAAAACATTTCCAGCTGGTACCGTCATTTTCCCAAAAATCGGAGCGGCAATCGCTACCAACAAGAAACGCATCCTGACTCGGGAAGCCACATTCGATAACAATGTCATGGGTATTATCCCTAATGTGTCGAAGCTCGTTCCCGAGTACCTACTGACGCTACTTCTCTCCTTTGATCTGTCACGCTGGGCCAGTGACGCTCAGCCACCGTCGATGCGAAAAACTACTGTAGAAGAGCATCGTATACCTGTCCCGGACTTGGAAACCCAACATGCCATTACCGCTGATATCGAAGCAGAGCAAGTCTTGATCGAAGCTAACAAGAATTTGATCGCGCGTTTCGAAGCTAAAATTAAGGCCGCCGTCGAACGGGTCTGGGTTAGCTAAACATGGTTGCCGCACTGGAAATCCACGACTACCTGCCGCTGGCCTATCCATCAGCCAGTGAAGGCGAGTACATCCGCTTTGTCTGGGAAGCTTTCGAGAGCAACTATGAGGCAGGCAAGTATCAGTTTGCGATGCTGGCTTTCCATATGCTCTACATGAGCTACGTGTATTTCTCGGTGTGGCGAATCAAACAGGCCAAGCCGGAAGCCTTCACCCATGCCGTGCTGTTCCAGCAAAAAGAAAAGGAGCTGCTGACCGCCAGCTCGCCCTTTACCTTCAGCGAAGTCAATGAGCGCAGCATCTTCAAATTCCTGCGCCTGGCCGGTTGCGAAAACCAGCACATCGGCAAGTTTCAGAAGTTGGTGGATCAACGCAATGAGATCGCACATCCCAACGGCAACATCTTCTTCAGCGATCAGGCAACGGCAGACCAGCGCATCGAAGAAGTCATGCAGCAGATCCGGGGCATCCAGACCCATATGCCGAGCGTGCTGCATGCTTGTTTGTTGCAGTTCCTGCGCGACAGCGCGAACCCGGACGAGCGAGAGATCGCCGACAGCGAAGTTCATGTGGAAATCAACTTTCTGCACAAGCACTACCTGTCGCGCAAGGACATTGAGGCGTGTCTCGCCTGCGACCTGAGCGAGTTCGATGACAGCCCATTCCGGGGCGAGGTACAAGTGCTGATGCAAGTACTCCAAACCAAAGCGGAGGAATGATGGTCGCAACCAGGAGAAGAACATGAGCCAACCCTGGCCTTACCCCGGCGCACGCTGGTGGAAGTTCGATTTCCATACCCACACGCCGGCCTCCAAGGACACCGGGGCATGGCAGGCCGCCATCGGCACGCCAGATGAGCTGACGCCACAGAAATGGCTGCTCAAGTACATGGCCGCTGAAATCGACTGCGTGGCGGTCACCGACCATAACACCGGTGAGTGGATCGACAAGCTCAAGGCGGCTTACGCAGAGATGAAGCGTGAGGCCGATGCAGGCACGCCGCCGGGCGGGTTCCGCGAGCTGCACCTCTTCCCCGGTGTGGAAATCTCGGTGCAGGGTGGCTTCCACCTGCTGGCGATCTTCGATCCGTTCGCCACCAGTCAGACCATCAGCGACCTGCTGGCGCAGGTGGATTACCAAGGCACGCGCGGCGACAGCGATGGCGTGACCCGAATCGGTGCCGCCCAGGTGGTGGAGCGCATTCTGGCGGCGGGTGGCCTTGCCATTCCGGCACACGTAGATAGCGACAAGGGGCTGCTACAGGTCGAGCCAGGTACGCGCAAATGCCTGATGGATACCACGACGGTCAAGCAGGTCTTGCAGGAGCCCGGCATCCTGGCGCTGGAGTGGACCGCCTCCTCCAGCCCCGTGCCCATGGTGCTGGATGAACTGAAACTGCGCTTCGCCAGCGTGGTGGGCAGCGATTGCCACAGCTTCCAGGGGGGGGCTGTTCCGGGCTCGCGCTACACCTGGATCAAGATGGCCCAGCCCAGTCTAGAAGGCTTGCGCCTTGCGCTACTGGACGGGCAGGAGGTCTCGGTAAAGCGTAGCGACGAGAGCAGCGGTTTTGCGCCGTTCAACACGCCCGAGCATTTCATCGAGTCGATTGAAATCCGCGACGCGCGCTACATGGGGCGCGGCAGAACGCCTGCCAGCTTGCCGCTCAACCCCTACTTCAATGCCCTGATCGGTGGGCGTGGCACCGGCAAATCGACCATCGTGCATGCCCTGCGCCTGGCCTATCGCCGTGAGAAGGAGCTGTCGCTCAACTCGGAAGCCGGACAGACATTCAAGCGATTCAACGATGTTCCCAGGACCCGCAATGACGGAGGCGGACTGCGGGCAGAGACGGCCATCTGCGTGCAAGTACAGCGCGACGGCATGCCCTATCGCCTGATCTGGCGACAGGATGGCCAAGGCCACGCGGTGGAGGAATGGGACGCCGTTACGGGCAGCTTCAAGCCCTCGGCAAGCCAGGCCGTCACCGAGCAACGCTTCCCGCTGCGCCTGTTCAGCCAAGGGCAGATCGCCGCGCTGGCCGGAGACAGCCAACAGGCGCTGCTCAAGGTGATTGACGATGCGGCGGGCACGCAGTCGCCGCAAGCCGCTTTCGAGGAGGCCAAACGTGCCTTCCTGGTCGCACGGGCGCAGATGCGCGAGCTGGACGGCAAGCTGCAAGGGCGTGAGTCGTTGACGCTGGCCCTGCAAGACATTCAGCGCAAGCTGGCCCGCTTCGAGGGCGCCGATCATGCGGCGGTGCTGAAAAACTACCAGCGCACCAGTCGGCAAAGCCGCGAGCTGGAACGCCAGTTCGAAGCCTCCGTCGAACTGGCAACCCGCTTAAAAGCGCTTGCCGCCGACCTGTTGGCGGAAGACTTGCCGGAAGGGTTGTTCGATACCGCCGAGGACGGCCCGGCACTGAGTCTTGTGCAGGCGCTGCACGCAGCCATCACCAAAACACGGCAGGAGATCGAGAACACGGCTGCAGCGCTGCAGGAACGCGGACAAGTCCTGCGCAACGAATTGGAAGCTTCGCCCTGGTTTGCGCGGATCGGCTCGGCCAAGGGGGCTTACGACCAGCTCAAGGCCGACTTGCAGCAACAGGGGGTCAGCGACCCCAGCGAGTACGGCCGCCTGGTGCAAGAAAAGCAGCGCCTGGAATCCGAGCTGAAGAAGCTGGAGTCCTTGCAGAAGCAGCACACCGAGTTGCGCGAAAAGGCCAAATCGCTGCTGGAGCAGGTGCTGTCCGCCCGCCGTGCCATCAGTGCCCAGCGCAGCACCTTTCTGCAGGCAACGCTGCAAGGCAATCCCTTTGTGCGCATCGAGCTGATTCCTTACAGCCGGGATGCGCAGGGCGTTGAGCGCTCCCTGCGAGAAGTGCTTGGGGCTGCTGACGGCAAGTACGTCGACGACCTGTATCAGGAGCAAGAGGGGGCATCCCCCAAAGGGCTCGTGGCCGATCTGTTGAGCGCGGTTGATCTGGTCGAGCAGCCGGGCGCATGGGATACGGCGGCCTTCGAGCAGGCGCTACTGACTCAGAAGAAGCGCCTCTCGCAAGCCTGCCGCGGACAGGCGGAGTTTGGCGGCTGGTTCAATAAATTCTTGAAAGCAGAAGCCGACAAGCGCCCAGAGTTCATCGATCACATCCTGTGCTGGTTCCCCGAAGACGGTTTGCAGGTGGAGTACAGCCGTAAGGGAGACGGGCGGGACTTTCAGTCCATCGGTCAGGCGTCCGCCGGGCAGCGCGCGGCCGCCATGTTGGCCTTCCTGCTGGCGCACGGCAATGAGCCGCTGGTGCTCGACCAGCCAGAAGATGACCTAGACAATCACCTGATCTACGGGCTGGTAGTGCAACAGATCCGCAGCAACAAGCTGCGCCGTCAGCTCATCATCGTGACCCACAACCCCAACATCGTGGTCAATGGCGACGCGGAGTTGATCCACGTGCTGGACTTCAACCACCAGTGCCATGTGAAGCAAACTGGCTCCTTGCAGGATCAGGCCATGCGCCGCGAAGTCTGCCAAGTGATGGAAGGCGGCGAAGAAGCGTTCGAACGGCGTTACCAACGCTTGGGAAGAGAGGTTTGACATGTTCGACAACATCGCGGACTTGATCGACAAGATTCGCCTGGGAGAGGACTCCTATCTGGAGTTGAAGGAAGTCCGCTTTGCCGGTCAAAAGGTGTCGGCACCCCATAAGGATTCTCTGGCCGATGAGCTGGCCGCTTTCGCCAACAGCCGGGGTGGTGTGTGCGTGCTCGGCGTGGACGACACCCGTGAAGTGCTCGGTATCCCGCTGGAGCGCCTGGACCTGGTCGAGGATTTCGTCCGGCAGATTTGCCTGGACAGCATCACCCCGCCGCTCGCGCCGGTGATCGAGCGTCTGAGCCTGCCCAGCACGTCAGGCGAGCCCTTGCCGGTATTGAAAGTCGATATCGCAAGCAGCCTGTTCGTACATAAAAGCCCAAGCGGCTATCTGCACCGCGTGGGCAGCGCCAAGCGTGAAATGGCTCCGGACTATCTGGCGCGGCTGTTCCAGCAACGGAGCCAGGCGCGCATCATCCGCTTCGACGAGCAGCCGGTGCCAGGCGCCACACTCGACGACCTTGTAGATGATCTGTGGCAACGTTTTGCCAGTCCGCGCGTGCAGGATTCGCGCGAGGTGCTGCTGGATAAACTGGCCATGGCGCGCCCCGATGCCGACGGTGCACTTCGGCCAACCATCGCCGGCGTGCTGATGGCCAGCGCTGACCCTCGCCGCTGGCTGCCAAATGCCTTCATTCAGGCCGTGGCATACCGTGGCACCGAGGTGCTGCCGCAAGGCGACACGGCCTATCAACTCGACGCCCAGGACATCACCGGGCCGCTGGATGCCCAGGTGCTGGCGGCTTGCCACTTCGTCCGCAAGAACATGCAAGTCTATGCCGCCAAGAATGAGGGCCGGCACGATCTGCCGCAGTACGACATGACCGCCGTCTTCGAGGCCCTGGTCAATGCCGTTGCGCACCGGGATTACTCGATCCATGGCGCCAAAATCCGCCTGCGGATGTTTGCGGACCGGCTGGAGCTGTATTCGCCAGGCGCCATCCCCAACACCATGACGGTGGAGAGCCTTCCCTACCGCCAGGCCGCGCGAAACGAAGCCATCACCAGCCTGCTGGCCAAATGTTCCGTGCCCGAGGCGGACAAAGCGATCACGGGCCGCAGCGCCATGATGGACAAGCGTGGCGAGGGGGTTCAGATCATTCTGGATCAGAGCGAACGACTGTCCGGCAAGCGGCCGGTTTACAGGTTAGTGGATGACTCCGAGCTGTTGTTGATCATCCCCGCTGCCGAGCCTCCCGCAGCAGTTGAGTGAGATTGAGAGGATAAGGAAGCACCATGGCCAAGGCTGAAGCCAGCGTTGAAGAACTGGTCTCCATGATCGAGCGCGGTGAGCTGCGCTTGCCGGAAATGCAGCGGCAGTATGTGTGGCGTTCTACGCGGGTGCGCGATCTGTTGGACTCGCTGTATCGCGGCTATCCATCGGGCGCCATCCTGCTTTGGGAAACGGATGAAGCCGTGCCGCTGCAGGATTTCGCGGTCAGCCAGAGCACGAACCCCTACCAGAGCACGCGGCTTCTGCTGGATGGTCAGCAGCGTCTGACCTCGCTCTCGGCCGTCATTCGTGGCGAGCCGGTGTCGGTGCGCGGTCGTCGTCGGCCCATCGACCTGCTGTTCAACTTGGAGCATCCCGACCAACTGGCGGTCGTGACCGAAGTGGAAGAAAACGGCGGCGATGAGGAGGATTTTGATGAGGACGGCGAACTGATTGGCGACGAGACGGACTCAACCGAGGACGAACTGCTCAAGCGCTTCAACAAGATGACCTTCGTGGTGGCAACCCGCAAGCTGGAGCAGTTGCCGCAGTGGGTGAAAGTGTCGGACGTGTTCAAGACCGACAACGATGCGCCGTTCCTCAAACGTGCCGGCGTCAGTGGTTTTGACGATCCGCGTTACGAGAAGTACAGCCAGCGCCTGGCCCGGCTGCGGGGCATCCGCAAGTACGTTTATCGGATGGATGTGCTGGAACGCACGCTTTCCTACGATGAGGTCACGGAAATCTTTGTCCGGGTGAATTCACTGGGCGCCAAGCTCCGCAGTTCCGACCTAGCGCTGGCGCAGATCACCGCCAAGTGGCGGCACTCGCTGCAGACGTTCCAGGATTTTCAGAAGGTTTGTGCCAACACGGGCTTTGACCTCGATCTTGGTTTGCACTTGAAGAACCTGATGGCGTTTGCCACCGGTCAATCACGTTTTCAGATCGTGGGCAGCCTGAGTGTGGAGAAGTTGCAGAAGGCATGGAAAGAAGCCTGCGAGGGAATGGAGTTTGCCCTCAACTTCGCGCGCAGCAATCTGGGCATCGATAGCCCGGCGCTGCTGTCATCGCCCTTCCTGCTTGTGGTGCTGGCGTACTTCGGACACAGTCGCGACTATGTGCTGAGCAGCGATGAGGCGCAGCAGTTGCGTTACTGGGCCTTGGCGGCCAATGCCAAAGGCCGTTTCTCCCGTGGCTCCAGTGAGACCATCCTGGATCAGGATTTGGCGACCATCCGCAATGGCGGCGGCGTCAATGAACTGATCGACCGGTTGCGCCTGCAATTCGGTCGCCTTGACATCACGCCGGAAGAACTGGAAGGACGCAACCAGCGCAGCGCACTGTTCAAGACCATGTTCCTGGCGTTTCGTGCGGCAGGCGCCAAGGACTGGCGCAGCCACCTGGCCATTGCTCTGGATCACTCGGGCAGCCAGCACCGCTTGCAGTTCCACCACATTTTTCCCAAGGCATTGCTGCGAGGCAGCTACACCTCTCGCGAGGCTGACGACATCGCCAACCTGGCTTTCATCGGCGGCAAAACCAATCGCGCCATCAGTGACAAGGCGCCTGTGACCTACCTGTTGCCTCTGATGGCGCAGCACGGTGCGGCACCATTCGCGGCACAGTGCATCCCGGTGGAGGAGGAACTGCTGACACTGGATCACTACAAGGCGTTCTTGCAAGAGCGCCGTAAACGCATCGCGGCGGCACTGAATGCTTTCATCCATGCGGCCGCGTGAGCTGTCAGGGCCACATTGTTGCCACGCTGTTCACCACATTGACGCCACTTTGTGCACACCATGTTGCCACCATGCCTGTACACATTCCGGCCTGGACGCAGCGCGAGAGTCGCTCGTCTCTAGCACGATGAGCACATTCTCGGCAGCTGCCCCGTTCCCTTATACATAAGGAAATCAGACATCAGGTCTTGGGTTAGCGTCGGGAAAGGCTTTCAGGGGTTCCGCAAAGAACTCGTCATAGGTGTCGGGGTGATACGTGACGATTACTTTGGGCATCAGGCATTCGCCAGAACAACCAGCCGCTTGGTGGAGTGATCCGCCAGGGCCCGCAGCGCATCACCGCTGGCCAGCCCATCGATTGAACGAGGAGCCTCATAGGCCTGACGAGCCAAATCGTTGACAACGGATACCCACGACCGACCCTTGGCGAAGGATCGGCGCAACTGCGCATGAAGATCAGAGAGCGGAGCAGGCACAACGACGTTCTTCAGCGCAAGCTCGATGCCCCGCAGGCTGGTCACCAGTTCCTGAAGCACCGCGCAGTTCTCTGGGCCGATGTATGCCTCAACGCCGTCGCGCGTGTATTTCTTGGCCAGATTCATGAAAACCCGCTCAAGCTCATGGGCCTGCTGAATGACCGCATGGATTGCTTCGGCAAGCGCCTGCATCGATTGCTGCTGCTCGATCGGCGCGGTTTGCGTTTGGCTGTCAGGCTGCTGTTGGGCGGCGGCGGACTCATAACCAACCATGAGCCCCAATGCAGCCGTAATAAGTGCCTGCGAGAGATTGCTCATGGTCTTTCCTGGCGACTTGCTCATGGCGACTCCGCGCAGCGAATGCTGCCGTGAATCAGGGCGGCTTGTTAGCCAGTCACGGATTATCACAACCGGACGTTCACAGCGTCAACCTAACAGACTCCAAGGCCACCATCGATTTGCCGGTCCCCCAACCCAGTTGGCCTGCACATTCTCACAGATATTTCTTGAAACTCCCCACACCAACATTCACCACCAACCCCAACCCCGCCGCCCCCGGCAGCAGAATCCACAACGGATGCAGCGACACCGGAAGCGCCAGGTAGACAATCCCTGGCAGCACCGCCATGGGAATCAACAGCGCCTTGGCGCGGTGATAGACGAAGCCGGACTCCCGACCAGCGCCGAAGCGGCGAATGTCGCGGCGGACCAGGCCATCCACCAGGCCGACGAAGGCGGCGAGCAGTAACAGCGGCAGGCTCAGCGCCAGGACCAGCAGTCGCACCAGGAAGGTCAGCGTTGTGTAGGCCGCGGCCAGCAGGTATTTCTCGATCCAGACGTAGCCCTGGCCGAGGTAGTAGCGGGCGTTGGGCATGCCCGTAGATGAAGCCGCCGGTGCTTGTGAGACATCGCGGCGCAATTGCTGCAGGCCGCTTTTCACAAACAGCCATTCGTGGGCAGTGTCCACCAGCCGCTGCGCCGTGCGGCCCGGCTCGCGCACCAGGACGCTGCGGGTGAACTGGCTGGAGAGCTGCTCCAGCTCGAAATCAAGCATCGCCTCGGCGTGCCGCCAGCCCTGCTCGCGCCAGAACAAGTGCAAGCCCACGCATTCGACCAGGATCGACAGCAGCAGCGAGGCGCACAGCATGCCGAACAGCCGCCACGGCAGGCTCAACAGGCGTATGAACAGGCCGCGCGAGGCCGCCTGCTGTCGCTGGGCGGTGCCGACCGCATCCTTCACGACCGATCCCCGCCGCTTTCGCCCGATTCAGCAGGCGGCCAGTTCTCGGTCAGATCCGCGGGTAACCCCTCGTTCGGCGAGCCCGTACCGGTCCACCACTGCCCCGCTTCCGCGTAGCGCTGGCGCATCTGCGCGGTCAGTTGCTGCAGGTCGGCGGGCATCAGCTCGTCCGGATCCGGCGCCGGCAGTGGCATGCGCACCTTCCAGAGGGTGCCGCCCTCGATCAGCGCGAAGCACTGGCCCTTGGGCAGGGCCACCACATGCGCGGGTTCGATCAGCGGCACGCTGGTCGCGCTGATGCGCTCCTGAGCGTTGCTGGTGAAGTCGGTCGCGCCGTGAATGTCGGAGCTGTCAGTGGCGCTGCTGACCACCATGGTGGTGTGCACCTCGACCTTGGGCAGCTGTTTGGTCAGCAGCTCGGCGGTGGCGGTCTCGCGCACGCGCAGCATGAACAGGTTGTTGAAGTTGCCGATCACCTGCCCGGCCTTGGCGCGGTTGCCCAGACGCGCCTCGATGTCGCTGAGGGTCTGGGTGTAGGCGGTCACCTGCATGCCGGCGCCGCCGCCCTTGTTGATCAGCGGAATGAACTCGTCGCCCATCAGCTCGTTGAATTCGTCGGCGTGCACGTTGATGGCCACCTTGCGGTCGGGCCGCGCGCCCGGCAGGCCGTCGTCGATGCCGTGTTTGTAGAGGTGGCCGGCCACCGACACCAGGTCGCTGAACATGGCGTTGCCCACCGCCGCCGCCACCTCGGCGTCGGACAGCGCATCCAGACCGACATAGACGACCGCCCGCTTCCGGATGATCTGCATCCAGTCGAAGATCGGTCGCGGGTCGGCCAGGTCGGTGTAGTCCGGGGCGAGCAGCCGGGCGATGGTGCCGGTGGTGAGCTTCTCCAGCAGCGGCAACAGGCTGGCGACGATCTTGTCGAAGTAGGTGCGGTCGTAGCGCACCGCCGAACGCAGGCCGTCGAGCACCGGATCGTAGGTGCGCGCCTGGGCCAGGTACTGCTCCAGCGCCACCACGCGCTTCTCGCGACCGACCATATGGCGCGGGATGCTCTTGTCGCTGAGCCGGCCTTCGAGCTGGACGATCACCTCCCAGGCCTTGGGGTCGGCCTTGGCGAAGAAGTGCCGGGCGTATTCCAGGAACAACGCATCGATGTTGACCACATGGCGCTGGATCAGCAGGTAGTCCGGGCGCAGCCCCAGCGCCACCAGGGCGCGGGCGATGATGTTGACGAAGCGCCAGGCGAATTCCCGAAACGCCGCGCTATTGCCTTCTCCGGACAGCTGGCCGGCGATGCGCGTGGCCACTTCCGAGATGCGTCCGAAGCGCCCCACCGCGTTGTAGCGGGCGCTGATTTCCGGCCAGCCGAGATGGAAAACGTAGAACTCTCCTTCCCGCCCGGCCCGCCGCGCCTCGACGTACATGCGCTTGAGCAGGTCCGCGTCGCCCTTGGGGTCGAAGACGATCACCACCTCATGCTCGTCGTTGACCCGGCGGCGGATGTCCTGGGTGATGAACAGCTCGGCCAGCCGCGTCTTGCCGACCCGTGTGGTGCCCAGCACCAGGCTGTGGCCGACCCGCTCGCCCAGCGGCAGGCTGACGTCGACTTCCTGCGGCTCGATGCCATGCAGGCGCGGCAGGCCGCCCAGCGGTGGCAGTGGCCGCACCGGGTTGAGCGGGCTGTCCCAGGCCAGCAGGCGTGCCAGCCGGGCCA